>CAYTOQ010000092.1:0-10246 GCA_964439445.1 uncultured Clostridium sp.
GATTCTGCTCCTGCCTTTGTCAATGAATTAAATAATGTACTCTTTCCTACATTCGGAAGTCCCACGATTCCTAGTTTCATAGTATATCTCCTTTTATATCATAATTGTTTAAATGTCAATTCATATGTAAATGCACATTTGGATATAGTATATCATACATATAAAAAAATGACAAAAAAATATTCCTGTCCTGTACTATTCGTCCCACTAGGATTTTACCCTCAAATACCAGACAAGCGGAAAAGAAGTCGCTGTGCAACGCACAATTAGCAACTTCTTTTCCGCTTGTCTGGTGCTTGAACAAAATCCTCTTCGTCCTTATTCGTCCCAGTTGTGGTAAACCGCCTGGACGTCGTCATCCTCATCAAGCAAATCCAAAATCTTATTCATCTTCTTAATATCTTCATCGGAAGTAAGCTCTACATAGTTTTGTGGAACCATAGTTACTTCTGCGGAAGCCATTGCAATACCTTCCTTTTCTAACGCTTCACGCACTACAGAAAAATCATCTGGTGCCGTAAGAATTTCAAAGCTATCCTCTTCCTCTGTAAAATCCTCTGCGCCCGCATCTAATGCAATCATCATAAGGTCATCTGCTTCCATATCGCACTCTTCCTTATCAATGATAATCTGTCCTTTCTTGTCAAACATAAAGGATACACAGCCTGTTGTTCCAACATTACCACCGCCCTTTGTAAATGCATTACGCACATTTGAAGCGGTACGGTTCTTATTATCTGTCAAGGCATCTACAATGATTGCTGTTCCATTTGGACCATAGCCTTCGTATGTGATACCTACATAATTCACTGCATTTGCATCTCCCGCTGCCTTCTTAATACCACGCTCAATGGTATCATTTGGCATATTGTTGGCTTTCGCCTTAGCAATTACATCACGAAGCTTCGAGTTGTTATTCGGATCTGCACCGCCCTCTTTAACAGCAACTGCAATTTCTCTACCAATGATAGTAAAAATCTTACCCTTGGCTGCATCATTTTTCTCTTTTTTATGCTTAATATTTGCAAACTTTGAATGTCCTGACATATCTTTAACTCCTATCTCTCTTGTAGTTTTACGTGAGGTTTATTCTATCACTATGTTCCTTGTTTTTCAAGTCATACTTCTCTTGCTTGTATCGAATACCTCTTTTACTCATATCGAATCCCCAAGTTTCCAAAAGATTTGTGTCAAATTATAAAATAAACAGAAAAAGGACTATCAAGAACAAACGTTTTGTGATACACTATATATGTACCTACACACACATACTAACACAAGTCCTAGCGTAATAGTGAGGTGATTGGATGAAAGTTTTAATTATTTTAATTATGATAATGGCCGCCATAATGATTTTTACATACGTTATTGCCGCCATATCCCGAAAACAGAATATGTTAATTGCATTTCGTATTACAATGCTCATCTTAATCCTTTTACTTATTGTCACATGGATAGTCAGCATGGTGTTAAAGCAACCGTTTCACATCTTACTAGGACTCGCCATCATTTTTATCGTTATGTATATTTACTCATAAAAAAGAACAACTTATCCCTATGGATTGTTGTTCTTTTTTTGAAATCATTATTCTATAGCACGCTTATTTATTTCCCAAAAAATATCTTCCCGCTGCGATCAAAATACAAGCTCCAATTACAGATATAATAATATTACCCAATATATTGTGACCACCAATTCCAACTAATCCTAGCAAAAAACCACCTACTACGCCACCTACAATACCAAGTATCATATTCTTAAGCCAGGTTCCTTCCTCCTTCATAATCTTACCTGCAATCCATCCCGATACAGCACCTACCACTAAACTAATCAAAAAATTAATCATATTACCCTCCTATATATTCCATATTATTTTGTATTCTACCCAATTTATATTAAAATAATTGGTTCATATTATTCAAGATTCAAATGCTTGCGGAAAATGTTATTTGTAATTGCAAAAACACCTGCAAACGATAATCCACCTAACACCGTTATAACTAACAATGCACCATTGATAAATCCAAACAATGCAGACTCATCAAACTCTGTTATTACAACAGCTCCACTAAAAATAAGTACAAAGCATAAAGTTATCATTACTAGATATAATATGAATACTACTACAAAATAGGCACCAACGGAAGCTAGAATTCTCCATTTTCCAAACAACTGTCCAATGGCAATACACATATAGAGAAGCATAAACCCAAGCATAGACCAAATCAAACTACACACCAAGAACAACACAATCGGGATAATGTATTTTATTCTAAACACCTCACCAATACCAGCAAAAAGGTCAGGTAAGACATAAAACATTTCACTAAATCCAAGCATATCATCAACCCAATAATCTCCGATTACAAACAATACCATACATACTATCATTGCTATCGTTGCAATCATATGCCAAATCATACCACCTAAAAGTTTTGACCATAATACAGTAGATGATTTTGCAGGCAAAGTCCAAGTCAGATATCCTCTATCTCCCACTGTCGTGGTATAAAACCGAATCAATACCAGCATCTGTGTCGCAAATACCCCCGCCATAATAGCATAATAAAAACCATAGAAAGATAAGATCTGAATAAACCCTTGAAAATCTTCATGATACGGCAACATACACATTATCTTCATTAAAATCGTGATTACTAGCATAGACAAAAAGGTAATGCCCAGTGAAAAACGATATGACTTTATCTCATGCTTTAATAATTTTCCTAACATCTGAACACCTCCCTAAACACCTGGTCGAGTGATTTATCATAATTCATACGAATATTATCTACCGAATCATGACACACGATATTCCCTTCCTTAATCATAATCACATCATCTAATATATTCTCCACATCAGAAATGAGATGTGTTGATATCAAAATACTTCCCTCTGTATTATAATTGGTTAGGATGGTATTCAATATGTAATCTCTTGCCGCAGGGTCTACGCCGCCCATAGGCTCATCCAACAAATAGAGATCTGCTTTTCTACTCATCACCAAAATCAGTTGAACTTTTTCTCTAGTACCCTTTGACATGGTTCGAAGCTTATCCTCCGGACTTATCCCCAAGTCCTCCAGCATTTTGTATGCTATATCTTTTTGGAAATTCTGATACATTTCCTCAAAGAAATCCAATATATGTTTTACCTTAGTCCATTTACTCAAGTAGGTTCTCTCTGGCAAAAATGCTACCGACGCTTTTGTTTCCGGACCAATTGTATTCCCATTGATTATCACCTCACCGGATGTAGGCGTCAACAATCCTGCACAGAGCTTAATAAATGTGGTCTTACCACTTCCATTTGGTCCCAATAAGCCTATAATCTTTCCAGTCTCCAAATTCAAGTTCACTTGATTCAACGCAAGCTTCTTACCATAATACTTTGTAAGCGCTCTACATTCTACTAAACTCATTTGTTCTCCTCCTCATAATCTGATAACAATGCAAGCATCTCATCCTTCGTATATCCCAATGCCTTCAATTGGCTATGCAGCATCTCGACGTGGGATGCTGCTAATTCTTTTTTTGTCTGCTGTATCAGCCCCTCATCCTCTGTAATATATCTCCCAGTTGTTCGAACAGTATACACTAGATTTTCCCGCTCCAATTCTGTCATCGCTTTCTGCATTGTATTCGGATTAACCTGTGCTTCTTGAGCCAGCTCCCTCACAGCCAAAAGCTTCTCACCCGGTTTATAATACCCAGATACAATACGTCTTTTCATCTCTTCTAAAATTTGTGTATAAATCGGTCTATCGGATTTCAACTCCCAATGCATAACACCTCTCCTTATCTGTATCATATAATTAATACAATAAAACAATATCCCCATTCTGTCAATATATAATTCAAACAAAAAACTGCTACGAATCTGCATACAAACCCATAACAGTTTATCTTTGTTTTATTCTATTATTCTACTTATGGTGATACTACTTCGCGATGTCTTCATTCATTTCCGGCAGCTTACGTATACAAACCTTTTTTATCATTCTTTCCTGACGCTCTATTGCAACAAAGGAAAACCCCTGATATACAATACTAATCTTTTCGTTTTCTTCTGGCAAATGTCCTATTTCATACAAAATGAACCCATTCACAGTATCAATATCCTCATCTGGGAATGTTATTTCAAACAAATCCTCTAGCTCCTCTAATTCCGTACTGCCTTTTACGATATAACCTTCCCCTTCGGCCAGCTTCATAATATCAATTTCTTCCTCGTCATGCTCATCAAGTATATCACCCACAATGACCTCAAGCATATCCTCCATGGCAACAATACCTTCCGTCTGACCATACTCATCAACAATGATTGCCATATGACTTTTATTTGTTTGCATCTCATTAAACAACTTACTAATCTTTTGTGTCGGATGAATATAATATGGTTCACTGCCAATCGCTTCCACAAACTGCTTACTATCTACAAGATACGCCGCCACCGCTTCCTTGATATGTAAAACACCTATAATATTATCCAAATCCTCTTCATAAATTGGATACCTTGAATAATTATTCTCTAACATAATATTGAGTGCTTCTTCCACATCAACGGTAGCTTCAATTCCTATTATTTTTTGTCTCGGTGTCATTACATCCCGTGCTTCTTTGTCTCCAAACTCAAATACATTGGAAATCATTTCTGCTTCACCAGACATAATTGCACCTTGTTCATGCCCTTCCTCCACAATAGAAAGTATTTCTTCTTCCACTGCTTCTGCTTGATCTTCGTTATTTCTTTTTCCAAACAGCGACTTTAAACTACTGGGCCCACTTCCTGCCATAAAATCATTTACCTCTTTTCCTTCGTTCTATTTTAATGAACTATACCATTTATATCTATTCTGGTCAATCTTCTTCAAATACTTTATACACTTTCAATAGTTATTATAGTGCCAAACTAATTTTTAATGCTTTATTTACACTTCCCATAATGTCATCATCTAGATGGCACACCTTCTCGCGTAATCTCTGCTTATCAATGGTTCTCACCTGCTCAAGCAATATAACAGAATCCTTTGAAATGTTACATCTGCTTGCTGCCAATTCAACATGAGTCGGAATCGGCGACTTATTTTGCCGACTTGTTATAGCCGCACAAATGACGGTAGAACTATGTCTATTCCCCGCCTCGTTTTGAATGATTAATACAGGACGAACTCCTCCTTGTTCTGAACCAACTACCGGTCTCAAATCTGCATAATATATGTCTCCTCTTGATACGATCAATGATATCACACTCCAATTAATGAATTCCTGACTATGTACACAATATTTTATGTAATGTACCGTTTGCTAGCAAATAGCTTCATCAGGTATTCTAAGTATTACCATTGTATTCTTTGCTTATTCTGTTTGTTCCAAAATAATTCTATATATTTTCCTACGAACATTCTATCCTAATTAATCAAATTAAATAATTGGTTTCTCCTATCACCTTACCTTCTCGATAATACACTCTTGGTACTCTTCGATTCACATCACACACAAACTCATAATTAAAACTCATTGATACATCTGCAAGTTCTTCCACTGAGATGCATTTTTCACCTTGACAACCTACTAAAACTACTTCATCTCCAACTTTCACATCCGAAATATGACCAACATCTATCATCGTCTGATCCATACAAACCCTTCCAACAATTGGTGCATACTCTCCACCTACTAGCATTTTTCCCTGATTGGATAAGGCTCTTGGATATCCATCAGCGTATCCAACCTCAACTGTCGCAATCATTGTGTCCTTCAAAACTGTATAGGTTGCACCATATCCTATGGTCTCGCCTGCGGTTACTTTTTTTATATGCGTTATGTGACTCTTCAATTCCATAGCCGGATATAGCACACACGCTTCCTTATTCATCTCATCCGACGGATACAAGCCATAGGTCGCAATACCAGAACGCACCATATCATAGGTATCATTTGGCATTTCCATAATTCCAGCACTATTCGAAATATGACGCACATCAAATGTAACGCCCTCCATTTCTAACCACTTTATCATCTCCGTGTAACGTGCAAGCTGTATGTTCGCACAACTCTTATCTAAAGCATCAGCAAGATAGTAATGCGTATAGATACCCTCTACATTCAGTCCTGGAAGTTTCGTAATTTCTGCAATCACAGCAACGTTGTCTTGCTTGCAAGGAAATCCAATTCGATTCATACCGGTATCCAGCTTGATGTGGACACGCGCATTTTTCCCCTTATCAACTGCTATATCCGATAATGCTTTTGCCTGTTCCAGTGTATAAATCGTCTGGGTAATATCTTGCTCCACTAACGTATCAAACATGCTCTCGTCGGTATGTCCTAAAATTAGAATCGGTTTACGCACACCTGCATTACGTAATTCAACGGCCTCATCCACAAATGCGACTCCATAGTAATCCGCCAAATCTTCTAGCGCATTTGCCACCTCAACAGCACCATGACCATAGGCATTTGCTTTAATCACCGCCAAAAGCTTTTTTCCGTTTGGAATACAGTTCTTCATAGTGATGATATTCTTTCTGATTGCATCCAAATTAATATCTGCCCGCATACGATAATATTTACTCATCTCGCATGACCTCCCCTAAGCCTGCAATAATATCGGATGCAAGCATTGCATACTTTCCTTTTTTTTCTGCCGCTTTATCACCAGCGATACAATGCATATAAGTACCAACCATAGCAGCTTCCGCAAGTGAAAGACCACCTGCAAGCATTCCGGCAATAATACCAGCTAGCACGTCTCCAGAACCTCCAGTAGACATACCGTTATTTCCTGCAAGATTCATATAGGTTTGCTCGCCACCATTCGTTACAATAGACTTTGCATCCTTTAGGACCAATGTCACACCCATCTTTCTTGCAAATTGCTTTGCTATATTAAATCTGTCTTTGGTTATAGCAACAACTTCCTTTTGAATCAAGCGGCTCATTTCCATCATATGGGGAGTCATAATAACCGGCGCAGATGACATTTCTAATAATTCAATATTATTCGATAAAATATTAAGCGCATCCGCATCCAACACAAGGGGAACCTCTGTATTCAATAACAATTCGTATAACATACGCTCCGACGTAGAATCCACTCCAAGTCCAGGGCCAACCACAATAACAGTTGCCCATTTCATTGCATCCTCAATACAAGATAACGCACCTTCATAATCGTTGTATGTCATCATAACCGCTTCCGGTAACTGAGACTGTAAAATCGTACGATTGCTTTCATGTGTATAGATTTTCACCAAACCTGCACCCGTAGAATATGCGGCTTTACCACACAAAAATGCCGCCCCTGACATATTCTTACTACCTGCAATCACTGCCACTCGTCCATAGGTTCCCTTATTGGAATTATCAATTCTCTTTGGAAGCTTATTCTTATCTGATTCATCATAAGCATATATCTTTGGCTTCACTGCTTTAATCGCATGCTCTGGAAAACCAATATCTTTACAGATAATTTTTCCACAATAATCAATACCATCCGAAAAGAACATTCCAAGCTTCACCAAACCAAAGGTAACTGTATAATCAGCCTTAAATGCCACACCTAAAATATCGCCAGTGGTGGCGTCAATTCCAGAAGGAATATCAATCGCAAGCTTAATACCAGACATCTGATTCAATGCATCGATTGCTTTCTTCTGTGGTCCTTCTACATTTCTTGAAAGACCGACACCAAATATACCGTCAACGATTATACTATACTCTCTATTCGGAATAGCCTTGCGAAGTCTCACGCCCATATTGACCATAATATTCTTTTGTACCTGAAATTGCTTTGACAGCTTACTAAAACCTGCTATATAATACACGTCTACCATATATCCTCGCTCTAGCAAGATTCTCGCAGCCGCAAGCCCATCGCCACCATTGTTACCGCCTTCCACTACAACAAGAACTCTACCTCTTGTTGGATTCAAGCGTTCTACTTCCTCAGCAATCTGTAGCGCCGCACGTTCCATCAACACTGCTGCCGGAATTCCCATTTTATCAATTGTATAGGCATCTATCGCCTGCATTTCTTTTTTTGTGACAATATATTTCATATCGTTCTCCCTAAATCTTTTATAAATAACGCAACAGAAAGAAAGTTGCATACATATGTTACTACTTTCTTCCTGTCTGTTATGTCTATATTATTACCTAATCTTTCAAGACTCATTGGAGCCTATCAAATCTTACTTGAAGTATTCTACACCTGATTCAAAGATTAATTGATTCTGGTCACCATAAATGTTAATTGCAACTGAATCATCTCTACGCTCACTGTGAGCCATCTTTCCAAGAATACGTCCATCCGGGCTTGTGATACCCTCAATCGCTGCATAGGAACCATTGATGTTGTAGTCTTCATTCATGGTTGGATTACCATCAATATCTACATACTGTGTTGCAACCTGACCATTCGCAAACAACTTGTCAATCCATTCCTTGCTGGCAACAAAACGTCCCTCGCCGTGCGAAATAGGAACTGTGTACACTCCGCCAAGAGCTGCCTTTTGCAACCATGGACTCTTGTTAGTAACAACCTTGGTGTATACCATCTTTGACTGATGGCGTCCAATGCTGTTCATTGTAAGTGTTGGAGAATCCTCCTTTTGGTCACGAATCTCTCCATAAGGCACAAGACCTAACTTAATCAGTGCCTGGAAACCATTACAGATACCAAGTGCTAAACCATCTCTCTCATTGATTAATTTCATAATCTCGTCCTTTAACTTTGCATTTCTAAATGCTGTTGCAAAGAACTTCGCAGAACCCTCCGGCTCATCACCTGCGGAGAATCCACCTGGGAACATAATAATCTGCGCCTGGCTGATTGCCTTAGCAAATGCATCTACTGAATCCAAGATATTAGCTTCCGTCATATTCTTGAATACAATTGTCTCTACCTCTGCACCAGCACGCTCAAATGCTCTGGTTGAATCATACTCACAGTTGGTTCCTGGGAACACTGGAATAAATACCTTAGGCTTTGCAACTTTATTCTTACATACATAGATATCACTTGTATTGTAAATCTCATTTCTTACCGCTTCCTGCTTCACATTGGATGAAGTTGGGAATACCTTTTCAAGCTTACCAGACCAAGCAGCAACTGCCTCATCCATCGTAACCGTAGCACCCTTGTAGCTAAAGCTACCATCTGCTGTTGTTGTACCAATTACAGTAGCATTTGCAGTAAGCTTATCCACATCTTCCTTCTTCACTTCGCAAATGATTGCACCGTAATCCTTCATAAGCATATCTGCTTCAGTTACAGAATCTGCAATTGTAGCACCAATTCCATTACCAAATCCCATCTTAGATACTGCTTCCACAATACCGCCGAAGGAAACTGCATAAGCAGAAGCAATCAAACCATTTTGCATATCATTATAAAGTGCTGTATAGGTAGCTTTCGTCGATTCGTAATCTGGAAGACCGTACTCATCTCTCTTCACATCAATCTTCACAATTGCATTGTCAGCAGCCTTGAACTCTGGAGTAACAACATCACCTGCTTTAGCTACATCAATTGCAAAGGAGCAAAGTGTTGGTGGTACATCAATATCGTCGAAGGAACCAGACATAGAGTCCTTACCACCGATAGATGCAAGACCAAATCCCATCTGTGCAGAGTAAGCACCAAGCAATGCAGCCATTGGCTCGCCCCAACGCTTCGAATCTGCACCAAGACGTTTAAAGTACTCCTGGAATGTGAAGTAAATCTTCTTCCAATCACCACCTGCCGCAACAATCTTTGCAACAGAATGAACAACTGCATAGATAGCTCCGTGATATGGAGACCAGCTAAGCATATATGGATCCAAACCATAAGACATCATAGTTACATCATCACACTGTCCCTTATCCATAGGAACCTTTGCAATCATAGTCTGGGTTGGTGTCAACTGATACTTACCACCATATGGCATTACAACCGTACCTGCACCGATAGAGCTGTCAAACATCTCTACAAGACCCTTCTGTGAACAAACATTCAAATCACTTAATGTCTCAAGCCATGTTTTCTTTACATCTGTGAAATCTGCATTCTCTGCAAAATAATCTTTATCCTTTTTAGGCATAGTAACTGTTACATCACTTTCCTGATGTGCTCCATTGGTATCAATGAAGCTTCGTGCGATATTCACAATCTCCTTGCCTCTCCATGTCATAACCAAACGTGGATTCTCTGTAACCTCTGCTACAACTACTGATTCTAAGTTTTCCTCTTCACAGTAA
>CAYTOQ010000093.1:0-10177 GCA_964439445.1 uncultured Clostridium sp.
TTGGCAACTTTATAAGTCTCCATTTTATCTTACGGGTGAAGTCATAAAAATAGACGGTGGTTATCTATAAACCGCCGTCTTTTTATGTATCTTTTCATTCAATTTCTTATTCTCTCTAAGACTACTCAGATGTCGCACATCTTGTTACACTCTCATCTGTCTCTTCACTAGGATAAGTTTCTGTCTTTAAAACACGACCATATCCTACAATCTTTCTATAATTATAATCCGAAACAATAATTCCTGTACTTTCTGTTGAGGCATGTACAACTTTTTTGTTGCCAATATACATTGCAACATGATTACAGCTTCTCTTACTACTTCCGTAGAAAATCAAATCTCCCGGTTTCAAATTCTTTTTCTTAACCGTCTTTGTTGAAGTCAACTGCTGATATGCTGTACGTTGCATATCATATCCAAAATTCTTATATACAGAAAACGTAAAACCTGAACAATCCGTTCCATTCGTCAAGCTGGTTCCACCATAGCGATATCTGTTACCTACATGCTTCAACGCAAAACTTACAACTTCCTTCTGTTCAACGGACATTCCTGTATAGTCAGCAACAGTAACCTTACATGTGTACTTATTTCCAGCAACCTTTGCTGTTACAGTTGCGGTTCCAACTGAAACCGGAGTCAACACGCCTGCTTTCACTTGAACAATTTTTTTATCCGAAGTAGACCACTTCACCTTCTTTGTTGTATTAGAAACAGTCAAAGTCTCTGTCGTTCCCATCTCCAATACCATCTTCGTCTTATTCAACTTAACCTTACCTGCAGCCTCTGACTCAAATGGCATACATACTACAGCAACAAATGCTATTATCAATGTAAAAAATACAATAAACTTGCGATTCATAAAACTAACACCTTCCAAAATTTATACTTTCTTAACTAATTGCAAGGTTTATTTTAACATATTTTTTACATAATGCAAGCCTTTTTTGAAATATTTGTAACATTTTTGTAACAAGTCGTAATTTTTAAGCCTTATTTCTTCAGAATGACTTAAGAAATCAATCAGTATATACGAGCCTTTCTTCCGTTATATTACACAACACTTCATTATAATACCGATCCGCAACAAAACGAGCCATACCCAGATTCATATCCAGATAATTACCACAATCTCTCGCTGCCGCTCCAGGTACCTCTCCTTCAAAGTCCTTCATAAACGCATACATTTCCTTCACCAAAGGAACCACATCCTTCGACTCATAATCACCAGCTAATAACAAGTAAAAGCCTGTTCTACAACCCATCGGTCCAAAATAAATCACCTTATCCTTATATTCAGCGTGATTTCTTAAAAAGGTTGCTCCTAAATGTTCCAATGTATGAATCTCTGCTGTATTCATAACCGGCTCAAAATTGGGTCTCGTCATTCTCAAATCAAAGGTAGTAACAATTTCACTTCCAATTGTATCCTTACGTGAAACATAAACACCTGGCAACAATGTTAAATGATTCACTGTAAAACTTGCTATTTTCTCCATTTTTATTTCTTCCTTTCTCACCCTATAGCTGCTCGCAAATCCCTAACAGCAGTTTTACAGAGTGTTCAATAGCCTGTGCTTCAAAGGTCGGATAATCCATAGACGCTGAATCGTCAGCCTTATCTGAAATTGCACGGATAATTAAAAAAGGAACCTTGTTCAAATATGCCGCATGTGCAATTGCAGCCCCTTCCATTTCTGTACAATATCCATCAAAATTCTCAACCAGCCATTCCTTCTTTGCCTTATCTGAAACAAACTGATCACCAGTCACTACTCTGCCTTCAAATACAGAAACCTCCGGAACCACTGCCTCACAAACCTTCTTCGCCAACGCACGAAGCTTTTCATCTGCCCCAAAAGACAAAGTATCCATTCTTGGAATCTGCCCCACAGGATAACCAAATGCTACCGCATCCATATCATATTCTAGTGCATCCGTCGACAACACAATATCCCCAATGTCAATCTTTGCATTTAAAGAGCCTGCAATACCTGTGTTAATCACTGCATCCACGTGATAGGTATCCACTAGAATCTGTGTGCACATTGCAGCATTTACTTTTCCAATACCAGAACGAACCACCACTACCGGTTTCCCGCAAAGAGTTCCTTCATAAAAATCCATAGCAGCTTTTGTCATGACCTTCACGTCACTCATCTGCTCTTTCAGCTTAGCCACCTCTTCATCCATAGCACCTATAATCCCTAACATAACTTTACCTCATTTCGTATAATATTACTTTGCTACAATCACTAAACAATACGATAGCCTCTGCCCCATATATTATGAAGGTACTTTGCCTCTGGTCCTGTGTCGCCTAACTTCTTACGAATGTTTCTAATATGCACCATAACAGTATTGGTCGAATTGGACATAAATGCTTCACCCCAAACCTGTTCATAAATCTCTTTGGCTGTAAAGATATGATTGCGATTCGTGGCCAATAAATGTAGAATTCGATATTCAATTTCTGTCAAAGGAATCTCTTCTCCTTCGCGCAACAGCTGACCAATCTCCGTATCCAGCACAAGATCTTCTATAATAATAGTTGCATTTTCTTTTTTCTCTTCCTTTTGTCCCATATGCGAACGTCTAAGTAACGCCTTAACGCGTAGCATAAGCTCTGTACAGGAAAACGGTTTAATAAGATAATCATCTCCACCCGCTTCAAAGCCCTCTATCAAATCGGATTCCGCTGACTTCGATGTCAAAAAGAGAATCGGAACCTCTGCCTGTTCTCTAATGCGAGTACACGCATCAATACCACCACATATCGGCATCATAATATCCAGAATTACCAATTCAATACTATCGTCAAACTTTTTAATTGCTTCCATTCCATTCTCTGCTAAGATTGGTTCAAACCCTGCATCCGTCAGCACAATTTTCAATAATTCTCGAACTTCCTTGGCATCATCTGCAACCAATATCTTTTGTTTATCTGCCATATCACATTTCTCCCACAGTGTAGTATATTTGTAAAGCCTCAATAAAGCTTAAACCATTTTATAAATAAGCGCGTAATCCGATAAATTGGTGTTTCCAATTTCTTCTTTGCGTTTTTTAATTCTTTTCGTATTTCAATCTGCTGTGGACAATGCTTTTCACATTTTCCACACTCAATACAATTGGATGCCGCAGAGGAATTCTTACGCAATGCTGTGCATAGCATATATTCTTCCCATGCTTTTCTCTTATCTGTATAGTAAGTGTTATATATCGCAAAGGTTCCCGGAATATCAACGTTTTTCGGACACGGCATACAATATCCACAACCGGTACATCCAACCTTCACCTTTGCGTGAATGGCATCTACAACCTGTTGTAACATCGCCTCTTCCGCTTCCTGCAGCTCACCCACCTCCACGGTGGATGCCGTTTTCACATTATCCTCAACCATTTCAACGGAGTTCATACCGGAAAGAACACACGTCACCTCCGGTTGATTCCACAGCCAACGCAAAGCCCATTGTACCGGAGTACGCTTTGTCGGGTAGTGTTCCATAATCTGAACTGCCTCTTCCGGAAGCCGATCCGCTAATCGTCCGCCTCGAAGTGGCTCCATGATAATAACCGGAATACCTTTTTCAGCCGCATAATTCAGACCTTTTCTTCCAGCCTGCGTATTCTCATCCAAATAATTATATTGGATTTGTGTAAAATCCCAATCATATGCATCTATCAATTGGCAGAACATATCCGAATGTCCGTGATAAGAAAAACCAACCTGTCGGATTGCCCCACTCTTCTTTTTCTCTTCTAACCATTCCAAAATGCCCTTTTCTTTCAGGCTTTCCCATGTTGCCACATCCGTCAACATGTGCATTAGATAATAATCAATGTAATCCGTTTGCAGACGAGAAAGCTGCTCGTTGAAGCATTTCTCCATACTCTCTACACTTTTTATCATATAGTGCGGCAACTTAGTTGCAATCTTAACCTTCTCACGAATGTGATTCTTGGCAAGTATTTTTCCCAGAGCAACCTCGCTCCCTGGATATATATACGCAGTGTCAAAATAATTCACGCCACCATTGTATGCAGTCATAATCTCCTGCTCCGCCTTATCCAAATCAATCTTACCAGCATTCTGGGTAAAGCGCATACAACCATATCCTAATATCGATATATCATTTCCATACTTGTCCTTTCGAAAATTCATACGCGTCTACTTGTCTCCGTTCTTCAAAAAATCCTCTATCTCCAAGAGTTCATCCTCTGTCATTTTAGTATAATCTGCAAGTTCTTTCAAGGTTGGTTCCTGTCCTTTTTCCATCACAAGCACTTTTTTTGCTTCATGCACCAGACTAATCTTACCAACCAATGTATTCTCCAATTGCCGTTCTCCTACCATTTCAGAGCAATATCTTACAATTCCCTCTTCCACAGCACTCGTCAACAATTCTTCCATATTTTCTACCTGTTCTTCACCCAACAGCTCCTGAAGCTTTAGAAAGAGTGACATATTTCCCTCTTGCACCAAATCCTCTACATTTACCCCAGGTTCAATATATTTCTCCGCAATGGTCAAAACCTTTTTCAACCATGCTGTAGAAATGGTCTCAATTACATCTGCGTCTCCCGCTGCCAAACGATTATACAATTGCATCCTGTCAGACGCAGTAAATGCCGGCAGCATCGCCAGCTCCTCCAAATACATCTGAAATACCTTTGACTTCGTTTCCTCTTCATCTGATGCAGCTTCCATTTTCTCTTCCGCCAGCTCCGCATCTTCCTGCTCACGTTCTTCCGCGGTGGCAATATAATCCAGCACAAGCTTCTTTTGATTCTCGTCCAAATCCATATCCGCAAAATACACCAATATTTCTTCCTCTGTCATTGGAGCTTCTGCTGTTTTCACAATCTCTGCCACATTTTGTACAAGCTCCATAAAGGTATTCTGATCTGTCATTTGCTTCTCCTCATTTCCAAGTTTCTTATTTGCTCTTATATCAAGACTCACTAAAAAAGTCTACAGCCCAATTTGCAAAAATTATCCAGCTACTCTTTAACGCCTCAGTATATCTAATGTATGTGCCCCAGCACCAATCAAATCCTGACGTTCACAGGTAGATAAATGATACTCAATAAAAATCTGAAACGTCTCATCATCCATCGCATTCAATACTGGACGCATATAATCAGCCGGGCCGTCCGGAGAGATAATCTTTTCCCGTTCAAGCCCTGCCGCCTCATTCAATTTATTAATATCCTCTATCCTAACATAATCATAAAGGTGTTTCTCCTCTGCCAAGGAATGAAAATCCGCAGTTAACCGCTTCTCCTCCAAACACTCTTTTATATGGTTTTCCTTAAATGCATATGTCAACACGCAATATTCGTTCATACAATAGGCAACTAGTATTCTGCCACCAGGCTTTGTTACACGCTTTGCCTCATTTAATGCTTTTAATTTATCCTCAAAGGTATATAAATGATACATCGGACCAAACAGCAACGTCAAATCAAAGCTTCCATCCGAAAAACGCTTCAAATTCAATGCATTCCCTTGATATGCCTTTACACTGCTCTGTTTCTTTTTTAATATACCAAGGTTGTATTTTACCAGCTCTAAGGCCGTGACGTCATAGCCCTCGTCAGCCAACGCCACAGAATATCTTCCTGTCCCCGCACCAATATCTAATATCTTTGGAGCGTTCATCGTTTCCAAGCATTCATGAATATATTTCATAGAAGTAATGAATTCCACCTGTCCATGACGACTCAACAACCGCTTATCCTCATTAAATTTGTTATAGTACTTTTCCAACTCTGTCATTGATACTTTATCCTTCTGTAGACCTCGTCAATTATGTGAAAACCAACGCAATCTACACATTTCCCTATCCAAATCTATTATTATATATCCATGATTGAATATCTGTAATCGTTCAATGGCTATTCCACATCTACATTCAACGATTCTTCTATTGATTCATTTATTTCCTGTTCAATCACCTGTTCCAGCTCTTCTTCACTCATCGTTTCATCGTATTCCACACCATAACGGTCCATAAGCTCCTGAAGACCCTTCATATGCACGTCAACGGTTTCATTGGCTCCATCCACCTTCAATAGTTCATTGCCCTCTTTATCTGTAATTGTTACCATTTCGTCATTAATCGAAACATGAATCTCATCCTCATCAAACAAGATATCCAAGTCTCCCAGAGCTTCCTCTAATGTGTCAGACCACTCCACAGCACTAATCTCCGTAATCCATTCTACTGCATCGCCTACTAGCTTCACACTACCGATAATCATGCTTGCAACCATAAAAATGGAGAAGATGACAACCGCTGCCATAGTGGAAAAGAACCCAATCAATATCTTTTTCTGTGACTGCTTAAATGCAGCATCATCCGTCACCTCAACCACAGGCACCAGCTCTTCACCACAGTTAGAGCAGAATTTATTCTTTCCATTCACGGATTGGTTACACTTTGAACACGTTACCTTGTTGTTTTCTGTTCGCACAATCAAATAGATAATCAGTCCAATATAGCTTGGAACCAGCAACACCACCGCCGTCCACAAGATACCATTCATTCCTTTGCTCTGTGCATCTCTATACACCCAAACACAAAGTAACACCGTAAGCGCAATTACTGCAATCGCAATTAATGCACCTAATATAATTGAAATTGAAATACCTAACATCACACATTCCTCCTAATTATATCAAAACTTTACAAAATTTGCCATATTTATTATTGTCTCGGCCTAACACCCTTCAAGCACCATTACATCATTCTCGCACTGGTTACCAAATTCCCCTTCCACACACCGATAAAGGTAATCAACCAGCTAATCATTACCTCGAATGAAATCACGAAAAGATTCCATTTGAGCCATACTTCGCTGATACGTTGCAACAGATTTGGCATCCAAACATATACACCATTGATGTTAATCACAACATAGAACATACACAACAACGCCGCTACCGCCAAAGAAATGGTAGTCGCAACCGTTGCCGGCAACCACCAAAAGGATGTATTGCCTGTTTGCATTGCTTTCTGACATGCAATTCGATTCTGTAACCGAATCTTCGCATCCAACGGGACCGCATCCTTTTCATAGGCAGACCGGAGTAATTGCTCTAACGAGTCCGTCGGTTGTTCATCCTTTATGAAATTATCATTTTTACAACTTTCTTTCATCACTCTAGTCCCTCCATTTCTATTCGTAGCCGCTCCTTTGCCTTATGCAGTCTACTTTTTACGGTTCCTTTCGGAATTTTAAGAACCCTTGCTATCTCTTCTATAGACAATTCTCCTGCATAGAAGAGCTTCACAACCTGTCGTTGTTTTTCTGGCAGCTTATCTACACACTGCCGCAAAAGCCTTAACTGTTCCTCTTTCACTACCTGTTCTAACACGTCCGGCTCACCACGGATATCCTCTATCTGGACACCCTCTAACTCACTAGAAACAGTTGGTGCAATCCTTTCATGTCTCGCATACATACTCTTGTGATTTTTCCATATATTTGTAGCAATCGACAACAGATACGCCTTGGGATTCTTCTCTAGAGAAATCTTTTTATGCAGTTCAAACGCCTTCAAAAAAGTCTGCTGATACAAATCCTCCGCATCCTCTAACGTATAGGCAATACTTTTGCAATAGCGGTAAACGCTATCACTGTATTGTTCTACTAATTGCTCGATATCACAAGACTTCACGACCTCACCTCCTACTTAATATTGTTGTAAATCAACGTGAGGTTCATTTTAATTTTAATTATTTTTATCCTTCACTAAATACAATTCTTTTCCAATACACAAAGCGCTCGAGGTCGGTGCATGTCCCACCTCATAGGTCTTAGCAATTGGTAAGTCCATCGGGACATATTCCAAAACCAGTTTTTCCATCGTCATCACATCTGTACGAGAAGATGCGTCCTTTTGCAATACATACACTCCTGTTAATTCGTTCTCCCACTGTGTAAATGTTCCCAAAAACAAACCACTGATTTTCTCAAAGACACCCATCTGCTGTAGCTGACCAAGATAGCTACGCATCTGTGGTTCCAGACCACTTCTAGCCTCCAAGAAAAGAAGCTTTCCTGTCATATCCGGAAAGTATTTTGTTCCAGCTAATTTCAACAGACAACGAACATTTCCACCTACCACAATCCCTGACATTTCTGTTCCCTGCAGAAAATGATAGCTCGGTTGAAACATTTCACAATCAGATGATACACATAAACCTTCTCGAAATAGTGTAGTTCTTTCTGTGTGCGGCAGCGAAGATAGACCTTCCAGCATATGCTCTATATATCGAACCTGATATAGTACACCCACATTTCCAGTCCTTTCATAAATCGCATTTAAAAGCACCGTCAAATCGCTATATCCCCAAAACTCTTTTATCTCTCCAGCACTATTTCTAGAATTTCCAATTTTCTCATAATCCAGATGTTCTAACACCTCCTGGGCAACATCTCCGCCAGACACGTCGAATATCACCTCGATACTATCATCACAATAAAACTTCATCAATGCATTGGCTCGTTCCTTACCTGTTCCGTTACGGACTCCCTCCTTCGCATAGAGAACATCACTGAAAACCAATTCCACCCCTTGGTTTTCCATTATTCTTTTTAATTGTTCCATTTCCTGTTTGGCGTCCATTGACAAACCATTGGAGCATGCCACAACTCCTGCTTTTCGATACTGTTTCATCTATCATCTCCGAATTCTACTTACTAATATCTATTATCTCCGAATTACTACTTCCCGGAACATATTGCTTTGTTTCCTATGCGTGTTATACAATCCTATATTATAAATGTGTCAATACCTGCACACTTGCATCCTTTGACAACGGATTCCTCTTTTCATAGTCAAACAGACAATACAACCTATCATCCTTCGTCTGCCAATCCACTTGATCCATGCCACCTTCTGTAATCCAACCAAGCGCATCCTTCACAATTGGTTCAATATGCATAATACGTGCCGCTACCTTGGAATCATAGTCGTCACCATCTAAACACACCTCATCATTCCCACCACTTTTGAAAAAGTTGTGATATGTCGTTTTTTCAATCGGTTCCTTCGGTGCCCACACAGGTCGGCTCTTGGCATTTTCACGAAGATAAAAATCATAGGTCAGTAAGCTTGTAAAAATGTCCATTGAAAATTTCTGTCCGTTTTTATGAACGCCATCCGCTATTGCATTTATATCCTCTTGCCCCGAAGATTCATCACATTCTCCAAACCATTGCAAACAAAAAGCTCGCAACCTCTCGTATCGGGCTTCCCTCTTAAATCCGATTCCAAACAAATCATTCGCTTTATAATAACCACCCAACGCTTCATAAAAAGCATATGGTGATTCAAAAAAGGATATCACATAAGGAAGTACGTGTTCAAACTGGTCACTGTTATAGTAGACCTCCACCATTTCTTCCACCAGCTTAAGCTGCAACAACTCATCATAAGAAATCCACTTTGTGCATAGCACCTCATAGGGTTGAAGGTCCTGATACTGCAATCCGTATTCAACAATCTGCTCTTCCATATAGGAACCCTTTAACACTTTTAGGAATCCCAACTGCAACTGATTCGGTTTCATCGCATACGCTTCATCAAATGATTTCTTAAATGTGACAAAATCCTCATATGGCAATCCTGCAATCAAGTCCAAATGCTGATGAATATTCTCAAAACTTCGAATCCGCAGCATATTTTCCTTTATTTTTTCAATATTCATGCTACGTCGAATCTCCTGAATCGTTTTTGGATTGGTGGATTGCAAACCAATTTCTAACTGAATGAGTCCCGGTCGCATGGTCTCAAACAATGTAAGCTCCTCTTCGCCAATCAAATCTGCCGAAACCTCAAAATGAAAATTCGTCACTCCGTTATCATGTTCTGTAATATATCTCCAAATCGCCAAAGAATGCTCTCTTTTGCAATTAAAGGTTCGGTCAATAAACTTAACCTGTGGCACTTTATTATCAAGGAAGAATTGCAGCTCTCTCTCCACTAATTCCATATCTCGAAATCGTACGCTCTTGTCAATGGAAGACAAGCAATAACTACAAGAAAACGGACATCCTCTGCTGGTTTCATAATACAATATCTTATTTTTAAACCGCGATAAATCCTGATATATAAAAGGCACTTCTGAAAGAGACATCAATGGACGTGGAGAATTTTGAAAAA
>CAYTOQ010000094.1:0-10174 GCA_964439445.1 uncultured Clostridium sp.
AAAAGAAAAATGGGTAGTTGAGTCACATGATAATAAGCAGTTGATTACATCTCTTCCCAGATGATATATGTGTGCGAGAATGTGACATACTCAAAGGATAGAGAGAATGGTGGAATTAAGTACACGATTGGAGATGTAAAAACAAAGAAGTCAAATCGTGGTATTCCATTGAACAACAGAGCAATTCTTTCTATTCAAAGATTATTACAGACAACGTGCAATTATGATACTGGTTATCTTGTTTGCACAAATAACGGACAAATAGTAACACACTCTAATTTACAACGTTGCTATTCTCTCATATTGAAAAAAGCTGGTGTGGAACACATGGGATTGCATTCGACTAGACATACATTTGCAACTGTGGTATTAAAGGATGCAGAGGACAAAGGACAGATTAAGGAAGTGTCGGAGCTTCTAGGTCATTCAAAAGTCAGTACGACATACCAGTATTATATTAAGGCTTCAAATGATGACAAACGGAAGCTATTGAACCAGTTAAATACACTGGTTTCATAGTGGGGTCAAAATGGGGTCAGAAAATTTAAGAAAAGGGCATTACTACGCAAAAATCTTTTGAAAAGAAGATTGTATGGCTATAATAATAAGTGTATAATATAGATGTAGATAAAATTATTTGAAGAAAAGGATGGTGATAACTATGTCAGTATTGCAGCAAGAGGTAGTTGATAAGGTTACAAAACTTTCAGATGATAATTTGCAGTTCATTTTAGAGATGATTAATCGATTTATGCAACCAGAGGAGATAGATGAGTCTTATAGTGATTTAAAAAGAATCGGTGTAGCAAAGGGAGAGAAATTGTATGATGATGATTACGATTTTGATGAGATGAATGAGGATATTGCTAAGATGTTTGGAGTGATGTAATGAAGATTTTATTAGATACACATGTCGTGTTATGGGCTATGGATGATAACCCAAAGCTCACTGAAGTAGCAAGAAAAATGATTCTAGATTCAGAGAATGAAATATATTATAGTACCGCATCTGTATGGGAAACGACTATTAAACATATGTCAAAACCTGATAAAATAATGATTAATGGAACAAAGTTTTCAGAGTATTGTAAACAGATGGGATATCAGATGCTTTCCATAGAAGATAAGCATGTAGAAAAATTAGAAACGTTAGTATATCATAAGGATGTACAAGATCATAATGATCCTTTTGATCGTATTATGATAGCTCAGGCAAAAGCAGAAGGAATGCAATTTATGACACATGATACAAAAATTCCAAATTATCAAGAACCATGTGTTATTTCTATATAATTGAAAAAATCCAAACGAAAATTAGCAGAGAAGAAATTCATAGCCGAAGTAAAGGCGGCTGAAGAATCCGTGTTAAATGGGGATTTTGTCACTTCTATACAGTTACATAAGTTTTTGGGTGTGTAAGTTACTAGAACAAACTTACACACTTTTTTATTTGAAGTGGTAGAGGAGTGTATTCTTGATGCATTTCGTTATTCCGGAGTTTCGTTCTGACATTGTGCGGAGTTGCATGATGTATACGAACGAGCTGTGCAGGAAGGAGAAAGCTGGGTTCGGATGTACACCTTTTAATTTTGTGATTGAGGAACATATATAATCTGTTATAATTATTATGTGTTTTACAAAGGAATATAAATGTTTCGTATAATTTGGGGTATGTGTATAGTTTGATTGTAATATCCTAATTTAGAGTGTTTACATCACAATAAATGAGTGCAAACTATAAAAAAGAGTACAGTCTGATAATATGTAAAAGAGTGTGAATTATAAAAAAGTATGAAAGAACGGCAATAATAAGCAATATGCAGCAGGAGGTGGCATTTATGAAGGGAAAAATTAAGAATCCCAAAAAACTAATTAAAAAAATTATTATGGTTTTGATGGGAACATTTATCTATTCGGCGGGTGTTGGATTGTTTCTTGATCCAAATGGACTAGCACCTGGTGGAGTGGTAGGTATTTCTGTAATTGTGAGTCATTTATTTGGTGGTGAGACAGGTACCTGGTATTTCCTATTCAATATTCCGATTGTCTTACTTGGATGGTGGAAATTTGGAGGAAGATTCATTATATGGAGCTTCTTGTCCGTGTTATTTAATTCATTATTTACGAATTTCTTCGGTATGTTTCCTTCTGTTACCAATGAGCTTTTATTGGCAGCTCTTGCGGGAAGTATTCTCACAGGCGTTGGAATCGGTATTGTACTTCGAAGTGGTGCCACAACCGGAGGAACGGATATTATTATTAAGGTGTTGAGAAGAAAATACCCATCCATTAAGACAAGTACATTTTTTATGGTGGTGGATATTGCCATTGTAGCAGCAGCAGGTATCTTATTTAGAGATTTTAATATTGCGATGTATGCATTTATTGCGGTTGTGATTGCAGGAAGAGTGATGGATTATGTGCTTTATGGAAAAGATGAAGCTACGCTGGTGTTTATTGTTTCAGATAAAGCGGATACTTTGTTGGAACGAATTTTACAGGAAATGTCTGCGGGTGCCACAATTTTAACCGGCCGTGGAGCATATAGTCACAACGAGAAAAATATCATTATGTGTGTGGTAAAGAAGCGTAGTACACCGAATTTGGAGGATATTGTAAAGGAAGAAGACTCTCATGCATTTATGATTGTAACCAGTGCCAGTGAGATATATGGAGAAGGTTACAAGAATATTTTGAAGGAGCGTTTATAAAATTTTGCAAATCATATTATGATTTGGTATAATAAAGTGATATTGCCAAGCTTTAAAGAAAGGTCTTATTCGCATGGAAACATCCATATTGAATGGTTTAATTGAATATAATACGCAGGGTTCCTACCCTTGGCATATGCCAGGACATAAGAGAAGAATGAATACTATTTTTCCGGAATTGGTAGGGAACCCTTTTTCAATAGATATGACGGAAGTGAATGATTTGGATGAGTTTCATTATCCGACAGGTATTATAAAACAAGCATTTGAGAGAGCAGCAAAGATATATGGATCAGCTAATAGTTATTATTTAGTAAATGGTTCTACATCTGGAATACTCGCCGCAATCTCAGCGGTATGTAAGCCGGGGGATTCCCTAGTTGTGGCAAGGAATTGTCACAAGTCGGTCTATCATGCTATCCGACTCCTTAGATTGAAACCAGTTTATATTATGCCGGATTGGAATGAAAAGCTTAAGATGTTCGGAGGAGTATCACCTGATGTGATAAAGAATGCGTTGAAGGTACATCCGGAAGCAAAGACGGTGGTATTGGTTTCACCTACCTATGAGGGTGTGGTTAGTGATGTGGAAAAGATTGCGAAATTGGCGCATAAAGCAAACATACCATTGATTGTAGATGCTGCACACGGTGCGCACTTTGAGTATATGGCTAATGTAAATGAAACCATTTCTACTACGGATTATAATCGTGTGCCAGACCCGGCAATCCGCTTGGGAGCAGACATTGTAATTGAGAGCCTGCACAAGACATTACCAGCGATGACACAATGTGGAATCTTACATTTTAAGAGTGGATTAGTGAATCAGAAAAGATTAGAAGAATATCTTTGTGTGTATCAGAGTACATCACCATCTTATGTCTTTATGGCAACTATGGAAGCTTGTATTGAGAAAATGGACCACGAAAGAGATGGTTTATTTATTGTATATAAACAGCTTTTGGCAGAGTATAGAAAGAAGTTCGACAGTCTTCGTTTTATCCATTTAGTGGGTGAAAATGACTTTAAAAAGCATAGTATATATGATTATGATGATGGAAAGCTAGTATTTACCATTAATGGCTGTGGAATTCCCAAAGAGACAGGCATACAGGTTATGAATGGAGTAATACTTGGTGAGATGTTAGAGAAGGAATATGGTCAGGTCATGGAAATGGCAGCGGGAAACTATGTGATTGCTATGACTTCTGTGGCAGATACAAAGGAGGCATTTGAAGCCTTGTATCAGGCATTGGAGGCAATTGACAGTCAGCTAACGGAATTTACTGAAAATGCCGATATTAATAGAGAAGATGGCTTGAACTATTCCAGATTGCTTGAGCGGAAGATGACCATTGCAGAGGCAAAGGAAAGTATCTGTAAGGAAATTTCTATTTCCGAAGCAGTAGGCTGCATTTGTAGTGAGTATATATATGTGTATCCGCCGGGAATACCATTAGTGGTGCCTGGAGAGATATTGACAAAGGAAATTATGGATGAGGTGGAGAAAGCAATTCAGCTTGGACTGAATATAAAGGGACTCATCTGCAAGGAAACAGGGGAATATTTCATTCCTGTTGTGAAGGCATAGATATTGTAATAGACTACTCTTAATGCAAATATATGATTGTAATTATGAGGTGCAAATAGAAATAAAAAAGATAGGGGATATATCGTGAAAGGAATTTTTATTACAATGGAAGGACCAGATGGTTCTGGAAAAACAACACAGATTGAATTGTTAAAGACATATTTGGAAAGCAAGGGATACGATATTGTGATTGCCAGAGAACCTGGTGGAACAGTAATCAGTGAGGCGATTCGTGCAATTATTCTGAATAAGGATTATAAAGAAATGAGTCATATGACAGAGTTATTGTTGTATGCATCTGCAAGAGCTCAATTGGTTCATCAGGTGATTAAGCCAGCACTTGAAGAAGGAAAAGCAGTAATTTGTGACCGATTTGTAGAGTCTTCTGCTGTATATCAAGGAATTGGTAGAGGTTTGGGAGTGTCTACGGTATATGAGGTGAATAATTACGCGTTGGGCGAGGTAAAACCTAAGCTTACAATATTTATGGATTTGGATGCGGATGAGGGAATCAAGCGCAAGAAAAATCAGGCAGAGCTGGATCGAATGGAGATGGAGGATATGAGCTTCCACAAGCGTGTGGTGGACGGATATCGTCAGCTAGCACAGTTCTATCCAGACCGTATTTTTCCAGTAGATGCTACATTGCCAATTGAGGAGATACATAGTATTATTGTAAGTGAAGTTGAGAAGAGATTTTTTAATGAAATATAGTTAATGGAAGAAAGATAGGGTATTGAGTAAGTTATCAATATCCATAAAGAAACATTAGAGAAAGGAGAGCAAATATGGATTTACGAGTAAATCAGATGACGAATCAACAACCAATTGAGACGCAGACCCAGGCACCAAAGGGAGACGACAGTTTCAAATTTACGCTTGTCAGTCATATCGAGAATAACGAGTTGCAGGAAAAGCTCTCCAGCCTTATGAAGGATATTGAAGAGCAGGGAAATAAGCTTGCAAAGCATATGGATATTCGAGACATGAAACGATACCGCTCTTTGGTAAAGGAATTTATGAATGAGGTTACCACCCGTTCTCATGAGTTTTCCAGGGAGAATTTCTTAGATCGGCGTGGAAGACATAGAGTGTATGGAATTGTGAAGGAAGTGGACAAGTCGTTAGATGACTTGGCGCAGGAGCTTTTGAAGGAAGAGAAGGACAATCTAGCAATTCTGAATAAGATAGATGATATTCGAGGAATGTTACTAGACATTTCAACTTGATGATACCAGGGTGAATAGGAAGAATAGGGGTGAGACTATGGCAAATTATAGCGATATTATAGGACACGAGGATATAGTAAAACATTTTAAAGGTAGTATAGAGTTGGGAAAGGTTTCTCATGCTTACATTTTGAATGGTGAAAAGGGTGTAGGAAAAAAGACCTTGGCAAAAGTAGTTTCAAAGTCATTGCAGTGCGAGACTGGCAATCCGGATCCATGTGGGGAGTGTAAGTCTTGTTTGCAGGTGGAGTCAGGTAATCAACCAGACATTATATGGGTAAACCATGAAAAGCCAAATGTGATTTCGGTGGATGAGGTTCGTTCGCAGATACTAAATGATATTGATCTTAAGCCATATTCTAGTAAGTACAAAATATATATTGTTCCAGATGCACAGATGATGAATCCACAGGCACAGAATGCATTGCTAAAGACTTTAGAGGAACCACCTGAGTATGCAATTATTATGTTGTTGACGGATAATGTGGATAAGTTTTTGCCTACGATTCTTAGTAGATGTATCGTGTTAAACTTTAAGCCGGTTCAGCTCATAGAGATGATTGAATATCTAGAGGAAATGGGAGTGGACAAGGCAAAGGCAAGATTCTGCGCAGACTTTGCTCAGGGAAATCTTGGAAAAGCGGTAAGACTTGCAATTTCGCCAGATTATAATGAGATAAAAGAGGACAGTGTTCGTCTTCTTCGTCGTATTCAGGATATGGATATGGATGAGGTTATTCGTGCAGTGAAAAATATGGGAAAATACAAGTTAGATGTTACAGATTACATTGATATTATGACCATGTGGTTTCGAGATATCTTGCTTGTTAAAATATCGAATTCCCCAAATAAGACAATCTTTAAGGAGGAATTCTCCACTATGAAGAAACAGGCAAGCTGCGTTTCTTATGAGGGAGTAGAGGAGATATTAAAAGCACTCAATAAGCTAAAAATTCGTTTAGAGGCTAACGTTAATTTTGATATTGCAATGGAGTTAACCTTGCTTACAATAAAGGAGAACATGAGATGATAGAAGTAATAGGTGTTCGTTTTAGAAGAAACGGCAAGATATATTTTTTCGCGCCAAGCGGTATTGAACTCGAGGTGGGCGATGCAGTGATTGTAGAGACTGCCAGAGGTGTGGAGTATGGTAAAGTAGTGCTTGGAAAGAGAGAAATCGAAGAGGGAAGCATTACATCAACCTTGAAGCCTGTCATTCGTAAGGCAACAGAGGAGGATGACAAAAAGAACGAGGCAAATAAGGTAAAATGCAAAGAAGCATTTGATATTTGTCTTCAAAAGATTGCAAAGCATGAATTGGAAATGAAGTTGATTGATGTGGAATATACATTTGATAACAACAAGGTATTATTCTACTTTACTGCAGATGGAAGAATTGATTTCCGTGAGTTGGTTAAGGACTTGGCAGCGGTGTTTAAGACAAGAATTGAGCTTCGCCAGATTGGTGTCCGGGATGAGACCAAAATCCTTGGAGGAATTGGTATCTGTGGTAGAGAGCTATGCTGTAATAAGCATTTATCGGACTTTGTTCCTGTATCCATTAAGATGGCAAAGGAGCAGAATCTCTCTTTGAATCCAACAAAGATATCGGGCGTATGTGGACGTTTGATGTGTTGCTTGAAGAACGAGCAGGAGACCTATGAGTATTTGAATGAAAAGCTTCCAAATGTAGGAGATTTTGTTCGAACAACGGATGGATTTAAGGGTGAGGTTCACAGTGTCAGTGTACTTCGTCAAAAGGTGAAGGTCGTTGTGGAATTAGAAAATGGCGACAAGGAAATTCGTGAATATATGCCAGAGGAACTAAAGTTTAAGACAAAGAAGCGTCGTAACAATGATAAGTTAAATGACGAGGAATTGAAGGCATTAGAGGCGTTGGAGAGAAACGAGGGCGGCTCTAAGATTGATTAAAGTTGATAATCCCAATACTGAATACAGTGAAAGATTTGAAGGAAATTTAGTATGATATACGAGGACGAGAGAGTCGATGATTTGCAGTGCAAAGGATACCGGATTATTCAAAAGCCGAAGGGTTTTTGTTTCGGGATGGATGCTGTATTGTTGTCTGGTTTTGCTAAGGTGAAGAAGGGACAGAGGGTGTTAGATCTCTGTACAGGAAGTGGTGTGATTCCTATTTTGCTGGAGGCGAAGACAGAAGGAGCATCATTTTGTGGCTTGGAGTTGCAAGAGGAATATGCAGATATGGCAAACCGAAGTGTTGCATTGAATCATTTAGAGGACAAAGTGAATATCGTATGTGGAGATGTTAAAGAGATAAAGAAGCTGTTTGAATCAGCTTCTTTTCAAGTTGTGACAGTGAATCCGCCATATATGACCGACCACCATGGATTACAAAATCTCTATGAGCCAAAGACCATTGCAAGACATGAGGTAGCATTAACCTTGGAGGATGTAATTGCGGCAGCAAGCTATGTGCTTCCGGTAAGCGGTAGCTTTTATATGATACACAAACCGTTTCGTTTGGCAGAGATTTTTCGATTGATGAAACAGTATCATTTAGAGCCAAAGCGCATGCGATTGGTGCATCCATATGCGGATAAGGAACCAACTATGGTATTGGTGGAAGGTTTAAAGGGTGGTAAGGAGAGAATTACTATCGAGCCACCGTTAGTTGTATATAAAGAACCCAATGTATATACAGATGAGATATATGAAATCTATGGTTCTGAAAAATAAGGCAATACAAGTGGAAACATTGAAGGTAAAATAATGAGATAGATTGAAAATGAAACGAGGGTATGTATATGGCAGGAATGTTATATATCTGTGCAACACCAATCGGAAATCTGGAGGATATTACACTTCGGACGTTGCGGATATTAAAAGAGGTGGACCTGATTGCAGCAGAGGATACGAGACATAGTATTAAATTGCTGAATCATTTTGAGATTAAGACACCAATGACCAGCTATCATGAATTTAATAAATATGATAAGGCAGCCCAGCTAGTGGAGAAAATGCAGCAGGGAACCAATATTGCGTTGATTACGGATGCGGGAACACCTGCTATATCCGATCCTGGTGAAGAGTTGGTGAAGCAGTGTCACACAGCGGGAATCGAGGTGACTTCTCTTCCCGGTCCATCTGCATTTGTAACGGCATTAACAATATCGGGAAAGCCAACCAGACGGTTTTGTTTTGAAGCCTTTCTTCCTTATGATAAGAAGGAACGTGCGGAGGTGTTAGAGGAGTTAAAAACAGAGACTAGAACGATAATGGTATATGAAGCACCACATAAGCTTAAAAAAACCCTGGCGGATCTGTATGAGGCGTTGGGTGACCGTGAAATATCACTTTGTAGGGAGCTTACCAAAAAGCATGAAACGAATTTTCGTACAACCTTATCTGGAGCAATTGCCTATTATGAAGAGGAAGAGCCGAAGGGTGAATTTGTTTTGGTAATAGAAGGAATTTCAAGAGAAGAGTTGAAGGCGGATGAAATGCAGGGTTTTCTTTCTATGACCATTGAGGAACATATGCAGTATTATATGGATCAGGGAATTGACAAAAAGGAAGCAATGAAGAAGGTTGCAAAGGACAGAAATGTAAGCAAACGTGATATTTATCAGGCGTTGTTATAAAGTATTGGAGTTTCTGAAAAATTTCTTAAGTTCATTGACTTTTCAAGGGGTTCATGTTACTTTTAGGACACTTTAGGTGTTGAATGTGTCGCATCGTATGATGAGGAAGGAATGGTGCTCATGAAAGCGACAGGAATCGTTAGAAATATTGATAATTTAGGTAGAATTACATTGCCAATTGAATTGAGACGTAATTTGAATCTGGACATCAAAGATCCAGTGGAGATATTTGTGTATGAAGATCAGATTGTTTTGAAGAAATATGAACCAAGTGATATTTTTACAGGTGGGAAAGATGATTTGCTAGAATATGAAGGAAAAATGGTCAGCAAAGAGACCATTGTGGAGCTGGCAAAGAGAGCAGGATTGATATAGGTTTCATTACATAGAATATGAGGAGAAAGAAGTGGTGTGTTATCGTAATAATGCGCCATTTCTTTTTTCTTTTAATGTTGACGAGAAGAGTGTCTATCTTGTATAATACAATGGAATATAGCATGATTGCTTTCAAACATTAATTTTTCGAGGTTTGAATTCAATAATTTTAATACGAAAAGCATCATGTTAAAATAAAAAATGAAGAAAGAGGTAAGAAAACAGATGTCAAAAATCAATTTAGAAAAGTATGGTATTACTGGTAGCACAGAAATCGTGTATAATCCTTCTTTTGAAGATTTATATGCAGAAGAGACAAAGGCTGGCTTAGAGGGTTATGAAGTAGGTCAGGAGACAGAGCTTGGTGCTGTTAACGTAATGACAGGTATTTACACAGGTCGTTCACCTAAAGACAAATTCATCGTTATGGATGATACTTCAAAAGACACAGTATGGTGGACATCAGATGAATTCAAAAATGACAACCACCCTTGCAGTGAAGAAAGTTGGAAAGTTCTTAAAGACCTTGCTATTGACGAACTTTCAAACAAAAAACTTTATGTAATGGATGTATTCTGCGGTACAAATGCAGATTCACGTATGGGCATCAGATTTATTATGGAAGTTGCTTGGCAGGCTCATTTC
>CAYTOQ010000095.1:0-9937 GCA_964439445.1 uncultured Clostridium sp.
TGGACGAGGAGCATTTTTCAGTAAATGTAGATGTTGCTGTGAGTGGACAATTTATTGGTTGGCTTGTAGCACTTGGAGATGGTGTGAAGGTTGTTGGGCCGGAGAGTGTTGTGGAACGAATGAGAGAAGAAGGGCAGCGGATTTGTGAAATGTATAGATTGTAGCTTGTACAAACATTAATGTTTGTCTGCAAGAAATGCTGTTGTATTAACAAAGGAGAGAGCGGTGGAATATGTTTAGAGTATTATCTGATAATTTTTTTGTACCATTGGCATCACCGAACAAAATTGTATATTGGGAGTGTATTTGCAAGCTATTTACAGTAATGGATAACCAGCTTTCGTTTGGTGTGGAAAGAGATGTTTTGGTTGAAGAATTGCAGTATTATTTTGAGCAATCAAATGCAGCGTCTATTGTGGAAGAAGATGTAAGCGAGGAAGATAGTCGAAGCAAAGCAAATTGGATGATAAGACGTCTAGAGTATTATGGATGGATTGAAATTGAAACAGATAAAAGCTATGTTCAACGCGTGAACTTCAAAGAACATGCAGTTAAGATTATCAAGACACTCATTGATATTTCGGATGGAAAGCAGATAGAGTATCAGGGTTACATTTATACAATATATAGTTTGGTGAAAAGTAGAACGGATAATCCAGGTATTGTACTTTTACAAATATTAGAAAATACTGATTATTTGATTACTGGATTGAAAAATTTGAATTCTAATATCAAGCATTACATTGATGATTTGACTAGACATCGAACAGTTGCAGAAATTATGGATGCGTTGTTTAATGATTATATAACTAATATTGTGGACAAGGCGTACCACCGTTTGTTGACTTCGGATAATGTTTCGAAATTTCGTCCGGAGATTATCGAACGATTGGAAAGTCTAAGTAGAAGTAGGAGTTACATTGAGAAGGCCAAAACAGATATTGCAGGGATTAGAGAGATATCTTTAGAAGAGGCAGAAGAGCTAATCTATCATTATATTCGAGAAATTATAGATGCATTTGTTAATATAGATGATGTGTTGTCGGAGATTAACCAGAAGAATACTCAATATCAACGGGCAGCCATTAATCGTGCAAAATTCTTGTTGACTGGTAGCGAAGATGTTAGAGGACAGTTGAAAGAATTATTAATAGGAATGAATGAGAGGATTAATGAAGAAAAGATGGATTTACAGGGCATTTATCGTATAGATTTTATGGATGAATTAATACGGTTATATAGTGCTTCTGTAATAGATGAGAAGTCTTTGTATACGCCAATAGAAGGAAAAAAAGAATTTCAACCGTCTCAAATGTTAGAGGATGAGCCGGATTTAGAATTTCGCCAAGAAAAGCTTCGTATGATGATGGAGAAAATGCAGAGAGTGTTAAATCCAGAGAAGATTAATCATTATGTTACAGATTGTATGGGGCAGAGGGATAAGATGTCTGCTTCTGAACTACCATTATCGACAACGGAAGATTTTGTTAGGATGATTTATGTCAGACTATATGGACAGCGCAATAATATGTTGTATGAAGTTTCCGTAAATGATGAAGTAGAAGTGAACGGATATCGTTTTAAAGATTTTGAAATTCAAAAAAGGAGATAATGTATGGATTATTTAGAGGGCATGTTACAAAAGGATAAGGATGAATTTTCAAGGATATGTAATCGCTTGTTAAGTAGTTGTTTTCTTTGTAAAAGTAATGTGACTAACCGAGCGGATTATTATTTTGTTTTGAAATACAAGGATAAATTTTCGGAGTGTTTATCTCTTTTGGGGTATCGTTTAGAAATCAATGAAGAATATGGGGTGATACAGTTGACCAATCCCCAGAACTACAATCGATATAATTTGAAATTATATGAATCCGTTGTATTACTGATTTTACGAATACTTTTTGATGAGAAAAAAAGGGAGTTGTCCGTTAGTGATGAAGTGATTGTGAATGTTGGAGATATACATGACAAATTTTTATCCTTAAAAATTAGGGAGAAAATGATTGATAAGACAGTACTACGTAATATTATTAGTGTGTTTAGACGTTTTAATTTGATTGATGTTTTGGATAAAGATTTGAGCCAGGAAGAATCAAGAATTATTATATATGATTCTATCTTGCTAGCTGTTAGAGTGGAAGATATAAGGCATGCATACGAGAAATTAGAGAATTACAGAAAGGGGGCAAAGAAGGATGAAGAAATTGATGAGAATGAAATTGATTAACTGGCATCGTTTTACAAATACAATTATAGATTTTGACAATTCGACTTTGCTCTCTGGTGAAAACGGGGCGGGCAAATCCACCTTGTTAGATGCAATTCAGTTTGTGATAACTTGTTCGGATAAGTATTTTAATAAAGCGGCACATGATAACGGAAAGAGAAAGCTTACCGGATATATTCGTTGTAAGACGGGGAAAGAGAATCGTCCATACGAAAGAACAGGAGAAATTAGTGCACATATAGCATTAGAGTTTTTTGAGGAGAAAAAACAGCAATACTTTGTGATAGGTGCAGTGATAGATTCCTCTTCGGAAGGACAGGAGAAATGGGCAAGATATCTAATGGATAGAATCACGTTAGAAGAGATTGAATTTTGTAACGGAAGAACCCCGAAATCGATTACACAGTTTCGTACAATTCATTCTAAGAAGGTAAAGCAATGGTGTACCACAGATAAGGATGCAAAAAGTATGGTACGTAATCGCTTAGGTCGTATTGATGAGAAGTTTTTCCGTTTGATTCCAAAAGCACTCGCATTTAGACCAATCGATGATATTAAGGATTTTGTATATTCCTATGTTTTGGATGAAAAGGAAGTTAATGTTGATATTTTAAGGGAGAATGTTAGAACCTATCAGGATTTACAGAAAACCTTAGAGAGTGTTAAGGTTCGCATAGATAAGCTTAAGAGAATAGGGGAATTTCATAGTCAGATTCTAGATGGAGAATCTAAGGACAGAATTTATGATTATTATCTGACACGTGTTGCGGCTGATATTATAGCGGAAGATATTAAGCAAAAAGAGGAGTCTGTGCGAAGTGATACATTTCGTTTGGAAGATTATTCAAAAAAAATACAAGAGATTACTAGAGAGAAACAGGAAAAACAAGGTATTCGCGATAATTTATATACAGAATTAGCTTCGGACGAAGATTTTCGTGCGAGGGATGAACAGAAGAAAAGATTGCAATATTTAGAATCCAGACAACAGGAGTTGGAGCCGGAACGTCACGAATTGATGACCAGTGTGAAACAGGCAAAAAGGTTGTTGCAACTGTTTTGCATTGATGTGGATGAGGTTCCATGTATTACAGAATATAAGCAATTGCTTGACCGAATACAGTCCTTGGAACAATTGGCAGATTTCAAAGAAACGCTACAGACTGTGTTAGATTTCAAAGGAAATACCTATGAGGAGAAAAAAGGTGAACAGGCACGTTTGGGTGTGGATGAAAGTGAACTTAATAGCGAGTTGCAAGAAATAGGAGAACGCATCCAACAACTAAAAAAGAAACGCTTATCTTATCCGATTGAGGTGATGCGTGTTCTAGATGCGATTAAGGAAGAGTTTAATCGGATAGGAAGGACTCCGGAACCGAGGGTGCTATGTGAACTTTTGGAAATAGATAATGAAGAATGGAGAAATGCGGTAGAAGGTTATATGAATACGCAGCGTTTCTACATTTTGGTCGAACCAGAAAATTTTGATATTGCACTAGGTACATATGACCGGTTGAGAAAAGAGCGAAAAGCATTTGGTGTTGGTTTGATTAATACACAACAGTTAGAAAAATATGATGTTGCACCAGATGGTTCGCTAGCGACAGTAGTTAGTTCTAAGAATGTACATGCAAAACGATATATTAATATGATTCTGGGAAAGGTACATATGTGTGAGAGATATGACGAGTTAAAGTTTTATAAGACATCTATCACAAAAGAATGTATGAAATATCAGAATCATGTCGCAAATGCCATCAAGCCTACAATTTATGAAACACCATATATTGGTCAGAAGGCATTTAAGGTTCAGTTGGAGCAGGCAGAACAACAGAAGAAAAATCTGGAAGAAAAGATTCGAAATATAAAGGACCAATTAAAGCAGGTAGAGCGTATATTGACTGTTTTGGATAACCAATATGACATTGAGATTAAATATAAAGTCGATGTGCTAACGGAACTGCGTTCGGTTTCGAATGAGATTAAAAAATGCAAAACCAATATTGCCACATTAGAGCAGAATTCAAATATGTTGCAAAAGCAGTTGCAACTTTCTACATTAGAAGAGCTAATTATGGAATTGGAGAAAAAGTTGCTCGAGATGAACCAAAAGGTCGGTTCTATTAATGAAAGAATTAGAATTACAAAGGAAAATGTGATTTCTCAACAGGGTGAATATAATAGGAAACGCTCAGAATATATGGTGATAGTTGCAGATAATACTACCGTAGGAGCTGATTGGGAAAAGGAATATAATAAACTGATTTCTGATAAGACATTAGAACAGTTTCAAAAGAATTATTCGTCTAGAAAAGCCGGTAATCTCACTACCATTGACAAGGTGAAAAATCTTATGAGTAATGCAATGGTCGAATATAAAACAGCCCATGATTTTGGCGCGTCGCCGGATATGGATGGGTATCCTGCATTTGCTACAGAGTATGACAAATTGTATAATTCTGAACTACTATCCTATGAGGATAAAGTTTATTCGGCACGTATGGCGGCAGAAGAGGAATTTAGAGAGCAGTTCTTATCAAAACTTCAAGAAAATATGAAAAATGCACAGACTGAATTTAAGGACTTGAATAAAGCGTTAAGTGATATTAATTTTAGCAATGAACGATACGAGTTCTTATATATGCCAAGCAAACGATATCGTCATTTCTATGAGATGATTATGGATGATTTTAACGCAATGCAAGGTGAATCAATTTTTAGTGGCTTATTTCATGAAAATCACAAGGAAGTAATTGATGAGTTGTTTGAAAAGTTGGCGTTAGATAATGATAATCATGCAAAAGCATTAGATGAGTTTACGGATTATCGTACTTATATGGATTATGATATTAAAATTATGCATAACGATGGTAACTACTCATACTATTCAAAGGTATGTGAGGAGAAGAGTGGTGGAGAAACACAAACACCATTCTATGTTACGGTGGCAGCATCGTTTGTACAATTATATCGGAATAATATTGGCGGGGAAGCTGCTGGTCTTGTGATGTTTGATGAAGCTTTCAATAATATGGATGACGAACGTATTGGTGGTGTTTTGGAATTTTTGCGAAGATTATCATTGCAGATTATTATTGCTGCGCCACCCGATAAGATTCAGTATATCAGCCCATACGTGGAAGAAACATTACTTGTTATGACGGATGAAAAGGTAAGTTTTGTAGAGAGGTATCATAATGGTGCAATATGATAAGTACATACTGAATGCCTTAATAGATTCTTATGAGAATAGTGTGTTATTTACTGAGACTAATAAGGTGAACCTGGATATTCGGTTTGCATTCAATAGAAAGAATATTCCAGTGTATTTTGATGAAAGCTCATCGGAATATGAGAGGATTCATGCGATTGTGGAAAATCTACAATACAGGGGATTTGTAAATGTGTTTTGGAAACAGCAAGGTATTCTTTCCAAAGTGACATTGCAACTCGAAATGCTAGAGGCTATCTACGCATATTTGAATAGAAGACCGAAGAAAATGCAAATTATGGATGTGAAGACGGTATTGTCAGAGTATAGAAATCGCTATACAACAACAGTAGTTACACGTTTTTTAGAATATCTATCTGTTAGGATAGATAATAACCAATCGGTAAAAGAGTATATGGACATTGCAGATTTACAGCAATTTCAGTTGCTTGTGAAAACTATTAATGCAATTGAGGGGAACGATACTCCATACTATATGCGAGAGTTTTCTATAGCCACTTTTCAGGATTCTAAAATATTTGAAAAGATAAAAGGTAAAGTAATTAGAGTGTTTCGAGATTTTTCGGATACGTTTGCTGACAAGGAGGAGGAAGAAATTCTTGCGGAGTATAATATCTATCATACACCAAACTACGTGTATCTTAAGGGTGATGTGAGGATCTCGATAAAAGACCAGACAATTTCATTAAACGCTATGACGCAGGGAATTGGTATTTCTGGAGAGGATATAGAAAAATGTTCTTTGGTGGAATGTTCATCGATTACTTCTGTAATGACAATTGAGAATTTAACCAGTTTCTTTCGATGTAATCAAAAGAGGTGTCTTATGATATATCTTGGTGGATATCATAATTCAATACGTCGTCGTTTGCTAAATCAAATATATCAAAGTTTACCGGATGTGGACTATTATCATTTTGGTGATATTGATGCTGGCGGTTTTGATATATACAGAGATTTGAAAGAAAAGACGGGTATTCCTTTTAAAATGTATAAAATGGATTTAGATACATTGAAAGAGTATGAGCGTTTTGGAAAACCTCTTACGAAGAATGATAGGGAACGTTTGGAAAAGTTGATGAGTAAGGCAGATGAAGAGAGTGTCACAGAATTGGTGGAGTATATGTTAAAGCACGATATAAAGTTGGAACAAGAGTGTATTTTATAGTGAGTTATATGGGAGATTTGTCGGATGGAATTTATGCAATACAATTATTTAGATACAGGCGAATAATGGAAATGTTAACAGGAGGAGTAGATATAAGTGTTATTTCAAAATTAGCTGAGATTCCACCTGCAACAATTTCAAAGTTAGACAATAAATTGAGAGAAGATAATGAGAAAAATAAAAGGTTAATTCAATTTTTTCAAGAGAATCAAGATAGAGATTAATCTATTTTGGTTCTTGTTTTTTTGTAGGGAACTATGTACAATTTTGCAATAAATGATGTGTTACAATATTAAGTTGTAATAAGACAAGAGGTGGTAAAAACATGAATAGCCCAAAAACAAAGGTAGGTATTGTTGCCTGCTCCAACGGACAGAAACAGGAATACGAAGAGCAAATCAAATCCTTAGAAAATACGTTACTGGATATAGGATTGCAATCCGTATTTAGTCAGTACATATATGAAAAAGAATCCGTGTTTTCCGGCACAGCAAAGGAACGTGCCGTGGCACTGATGCAGATGTATAAAGATGAAGATATTATAGAGATTTTTGATATTTCCGGTGGCGACATCGCCAATGGCATATTGCCGTACCTAGACTATGATATCATTGCCAACAGTGATAAGAGGTTTTGGGGATACAGCGATTTGACCACGGTTAATAATGCGATTTACGCAAAGACAGGAAAGCCATCTGTATTATATCAGGTGAAGAATCTGGTTTGGGATGCCACTGGGAAACAGATGAATGATTTTAAAAATACAATGCTAGAGCAGAAAAATGATTTGTTTGATTTATCCTACAGATTTGTGCAACAAGATAAGATGCAGGGAATTGTTGTTGGTGGTAATATTCGATGCTTTTTGAAATTGGCAGGAACGGAATACATGCCAGATTTGACAAATAAGATATTGTTGTTGGAAAGCTTAGGTGGAACGGTTGCTCAGATGGAAACCTATCTTTGTCAGTTGCAGCAGTTAGGTGCATTTGAGAAGGTTGCAGGCATTTTGCTTGGAACATTTACTGAGATGGAGAAACAGCAGTGTGAGCCTACAATGGAAATGCTTGTAAAAAATATTGCAGGACCGAAACTTCCGATTGCAGTCACAAAGGATATTGGACATGGAACGGATTCCAAAGCAATTGTGATTGGACAGATATTGACTTTTTGAAACGGAAACGGGAGTAAGCAAATATCGTTTCAAAAGTAACCTCGACCTTCCATTTTTGTCGCCTACAAGCGGTAGTCTAACAAACACACCTTTGATATAATGCGATTAGCAGCTTCACTTGCTTGCAAGGGTGAAGCTGCTCGGCGGATTATCTGCTTTGCAGATAATATGAGGATTAGCGGTTTTATTTGCTTGCAAGGGTGAAGCTGCTCGGCGGATTACAGGCGTAGCTTGTAATAGAGCATTATTTATCGGAGGTGTTTTTTCTATGGAATTAAAGGATAAATTACAGCTTTTACGAAAACAAAATGGCTACTCACAGGAGCAGCTTGCAGACAAGTTAGGAATCGCCCGTCAGACCATCAGTAAATGGGAGAATGGACAAGCAATACCAGAACTAAATGGTCTCATTCTGCTAAGTGAACTTTATGGCGTAACTATTGACCGTATGGTAAAGGATGATGACGAGTGCAATCGTTCGCTTTGCGCAGATGCCAATATCGATATAAGTGAAATTATTCATTTTCTGTTAGGGGCGAAGAAGAATACCTATGCGGCGGCAGATAACAAGGTGGCTTCTTGCAGAATGAATTCCTTTGATTTTTGTTACAAAGACAAGAATGGTTATACATATTTGGATACCTACTTAGGTGGCGAATGTTTTGCAGGAGAGGAAGCGGTTTGGCTTCATGATAATCCAGTGTGGAGTATGAATTATGTGGGACGTGTCATTGGTGAGAATTTCAGCGGCGATTTCTTGAAAGAAGTACTTATGGCTGTACCAGAGGAATTACCATACCGCGGACCAGAGATTTATACTAAGGGGGATTATCACTATCACTGTAAGGTGGATGGTGAGTTCATTTGGTTCCAAGGCTATGAGGAAATATTTTACATGGACGAGAAAATTTATGAATGCTATTTTCATGGAGGTGCGATTCGCTGATGGAGATGCTTGAAAAGCAGATTGCTACAAGGGATTATCTGACCAAATCCAATCTTCCTGCCAGTGATTATGTGATTAACCCTTATGTGGGTTGTCCTCATGGGTGACAATATTGCTATGCCAGCTTTATGAAACGATTTACAGGACATGCGGAAGAGTGGGGAACATTTATTGATATCAAGAATTGTTCAAAGCCTAACAGCGCAAAACGATTACAGGGAAAAACGGTTTTTCTCTCGTCGGTGACAGATTGCTATAATCCATACGAGGAGAAGTACTGCATCACACAGGGCATATTAAAGCAGTTGGTAAATGTGGATTGTACGGTGAACGTTTCTACCAAATCATCCCTGATTTTGCGGGACATTGATTTGTTGAAACAGGTGGGAGATTTGACGGTTGCGATGTCCATTAACACACTAAATGAGAACTTCCGGAAGGATATGGACAATGCCAGTAGCATAGCAGAGCGGTTGCATGCCCTCAAGGTGTTGCATGAAAATGGAATATATACGGTGCTGTTTATGTCGCCGATTTTCCCAGAGATAACGGATTACAGAGAAATTATAGAGGTGAGTCGTTCGTTTGTTGATGAATACTGGTTTGAAAATTTGAATCTCAGAGGAAGCTATAAGGGAAAGATATTGAACTATATAAATGAGAACTATCCGCAGTACGCCAATCTGTATGACCGAATCTATATACGTGGGAACAAGGAATATTGGGATGATTTGGCGGTGGAGATTGAGGAGTATTGTGGAGAGAATGGGATAAAGTATACTAATTTCTTTGGGCATGAGAAGTTGGTGGAGAAGAAGAGAGGGATTTAAAAATAAATATTCGATTCATCAGCTATCAATATTAGCTAGTGAATCGAATGTATTAAGAGATGTTGTTGAAAATTGGATGTAATCAACTAGAAAAATGTTATACCGATTGCTTCTAAAGGTAGAATGTCAAAATAAAATGGACACCCTAATTCGTCCATATAATCATAATAATCAAAGTATTTAGGATTATCAAACCAATCTGAAGATAGTAAGTATATATACTCAATACCTAATTTAGGTTAGAAGATGGAAGGAATGTGTTGATAGGAAAAAACTATAATAAACCCCTTGCTCATTCCACAATCCTATATTACAATACCCCCTAGGTGAACAACTCAAAACCAGTACCTGCTAGCC
>CAYTOQ010000096.1:0-9826 GCA_964439445.1 uncultured Clostridium sp.
ATGCTTATCTTATTGGGGATTAGTAAAAATCCAGAGAAAGCAGGAGCGTTTTTTCACAAGTATGATATCAATACCTTTCAGAGAGATGAAACAATTTCCCAAAAACGTATTGCCATGCTGGAAGAACAAATTTCGGGTATTGAAACAAAAATTAAAGAGCTAGAAGAACAACAAAAGCAGTTGTTAGTGGAAAAGAGGCGTAGTGAAGATTTCCTGCGAAACAAGGGAGTTTTGTTTGACGAAGATCCTACTGTGGAAAAGAAAGAAGGGAAGTTTAGTCTTAGGGAAGAAAGTATAGGTATGGGAGATGTTCGTGAACTCTTTGATTACTATTCTAGAGAAGAGCAGTATATATATAATCAATTGACGAGATTAGACAGCAAACTACAGCTTATAAATAAAGAGATTACAAAGATAGATGATGATTTTGAAATGGTTAAAAAAACATTTGTTTTATTTGTGATTATTTATATTTTAGTTGTGTTAGTGCAAGTCTCTTTTCAAGGTATGCTGGCAGTTGTTACAAGTCTTATATGTTCTGTGGCTGCAGTTTTTGCAGTATTATATATAGAAGCAAAATGTAAGCGTCCAATTCTTCTGTATCTAATTGAACACGAGAATAATTTAGTACAAGAATATGCATTTCGTAATGGCATGATGCCTGTTCGATACCAAAGACAGGAATTGGTTGAAAAAGTTGAATCGTTTCAAAAAGAATTGGATGAAATAAAAAAGAAAAAAAGAGAGTTAGATGATCAATAAATTATGAAAATAATGCTTGCATTTATATGTGAGATGTGTTATGTTGTATGAGTTGTGATTTCGATAGGAAATTACATATATTACGGGGTGGTCCTCTGCGAGTTATAGGTAAAACGTCTTTTAGACATTCTTGCAAGAACATCTTATATTTTAAGGAGGTCGTGATGAACGATATTATTAAGAACATCGAAGCTGCACAGTTAAAGGCTGAGGTTGCAGAGTTCAACGTAGGTGATACTGTTAAGGTATCTGCAAAGGTAAAAGAGGGTAACAGAGAAAGAATTCAGGTTTTCGAAGGTACCGTAATTAAACGTCAGGGCGGAAGTAACAGAGAGACATTTACTGTTCGTAAGAGCTCTAATGGCGTTGGAGTAGAAAAGACTTGGCCATTACACTCACCAATCGTAGAGAAGATTGAAGTTGTAAGACGTGGTAAGGTTAGACGTGCTAAATTATACTACTTACGTGATAGAGTAGGTAAGGCAGCAAGAGTGAAAGAGTTAGTAAAATAATGATTTTATGAGAAAAGGCTGGAGTAATGATACTCTAGCCTTTATTTCTTTGTGGTTTTGTAGTATAATATTATGCGGACTTGAAATATAGTCTTATTAGATTAATGTGTGATAATTCATTTTTTTGTATATAATTATTTGGATAGATAGTTTGCTGAGATTTAGGAGGCTATATGAGAAGGCGAAGAAGATATCGAAGCAGTTACGATAGAGAAGAATTTGATATGAAGGATTTCATGGCCGAAGTTGGTCGTTGGGTGATTTCAATATTAGTGGTTGTAATTCTAGCGTATAGTATTGTGACCTTTGGTGTACAGTCGGTTACAATGATTGGTCAGAGTATGGATCCTGCGTTGACAAATCAGGATGTCGTATTGTTGAATAAATGTGCGTACACCTTTAAAGATCCAATGCGATATGACATAGTTGCATTTAAGCTCAAAGAAGAAACAGACGGATATTTTAATATAAAACGTATTATTGCACTTCCTGGAGAGAAAATTCAGATAAAAAATGGACGTATATTTATTAATGGTGAAGTGTTAACAGATTTGCCGTTTGAAGATTTGATTATGACGGAAGGTTTAGCGGTAGATGAAATTACTTTAGGTGAGGATGAATATTTCTTAATGGGGGATAACTGTAATAACAGTGAAGATTCTCGTTATGTGAATATTGGAAATATTTCCAAGAAAGAAATTAGTGGTAAGATTATTTTTCGAATTCTTCCTAGAAGTGAATTTGGTTCTGTAAAATAAATAAGGAGGGTGCATAGACGAAGTTAACTTGCAAATGCTTCTATGCAGAATTGTTATGAATATACAATGGTATCCTGGTCATATGACGAAGGCAAAACGTATGATGCAGGAGGATATTAAGTTAATTGATATTGTGATTGAATTATTAGATGCGAGAGTGCCAATTAGTAGTAGAAATCCAGATATTGATACTTTAGCTAACAACAAGTTTCGTTTGGTGTTGCTTAATAAGTGCGATTTAGCGGATGAGACTGTTACTGCTAAGTGGGAAGCCTATTTTAAGGATAAAGGCATTATGACAGTTACCATTAATGCCAGAAATGGACAGGGAATGAAGGTGATTACTGCGAAGGTGCAGGAAGCCTGTAAGGAGAAGATTGAACGCGATAGAAAACGCGGAATTATGAACCGTCCGATTCGTGCTATGATTGTAGGAATTCCGAATGTTGGAAAATCGACATTTATTAATTCCTATGCCAGAAAGGCTTGTACCAAGGTTGGTAACAAACCAGGCGTAACAAAGGGAAAACAATGGATTAAAATCAATAAAAATGTAGAGTTGTTGGATACACCGGGTATTCTTTGGCCAAAGTTTGAGGACAACTCGGTCGGTGAACACTTAGCATTTATTGGTTCCATTAATGATGAAATTTTACAAAAGACAGAGCTGTCTTGTAATTTGATTTCTTTTTTTAAGGAACGTTATCCCGGAATACTGGCAGAGCGTTATCAGATTGATGAGAAAGAGGAAGCTTCTGTTATCCTTGAGGGAATTGCAAGAAACAGAGGTTGTCTTTTGAAGGGAAATGAATTGAATTATGAAAAGGCTGCAAGTATCTTACTTGATGAATTCCGTAACGGAAAACTAGGAAGAATTTCAATTGAAGAACCAATATAAGGAGCGAAAGAAAATGGCAAAGAAGAATGTACAGAACGAAGAAATAAATGTAGCAAAAGAGATAATAAGTATGGTTATATATATTGCGTTTGTGTTTTTGGCAGTATGGTTTGTAATAACCTTTGTAGGACAGAGAACCGAGGTGAGTGGTGACTCTATGTACAACACCTTAGAAGATGGTGACAATCTTTGGATTGATAAATTATCCTATCGTTTCAAGGATCCAGAGCGTTTTGATATTGTTGTATTTCCGTATCATGGAAGAGAAGTATTTTACATAAAGAGAATTATTGCGCTTCCTGGTGAGACGATTCGAATTGATGAAGAAGGGGTTATCTATATTGATGGAGAACCTTTAGAAGAGGACTATGGATATGAAACGATTTCTTCAAGTATGATTGGTCGTGCAAGTGAAGAGATAACACTGGGTGATGACGAATATTTTGTAATGGGAGATAATCGTAACGATAGCAAGGATTCCCGCTTTACAGAAGTGGGTAATATTCATCGTGATGAGTTCGAGGGCAAGGTTGCAATTCGTATTTGGCCGTTTTCGAAATTTGGTACAGTTGAATAGTGCGTGAAAAGAGGCGGATATTATATCCGCTTTCTTTGGTGTATCGAGATTTTTAGAGTGATTTTATTTATAGAGATGAAATATATTCTTTGTATTTTTGTACAATATAATCTGCTGTAGCAAGAATATAGAATAATAACAGGAGGAAAGTTGTAAGCATATATTACAACAAAAAATGATATGGGAATCACAGAAATCAAAAATCTATTAAAAGAAGCAAGTGTTGAAGAACTAAAGGAACTCATTCCACAATTTGAATCAGATGAACGTACAGGAGTAGTGAAACTCATTGAAAGTGCAAAGAAGCGTATTAGTGCATTTGAAGCAGAAGTCGCACGTACTTATGTAATGAAGGAATATGAACGAAAGTATGATAAATGCCGATATATATGTGGAATAGATGAAGTGGGACGTGGTCCACTTGCAGGTCCGGTGGTTGCAGCAGCAGTTGTTCTTCCAAAGGATGTGGATATCTATTATCTCAATGATTCGAAACAGCTTTCTGCAAAGAAAAGAGAAGAGCTATATGAAGAGATTATGGAAAAGGCAGTAGCGGTTGGGATTGGTTTTTCAGATGAGAAATGTATTGATGAGATTAACATTTTACAGGCAAATTATGTTGCTATGAGAGAAGCAATATCGAAGTTATCCGTAAAGCCAGATGTATTACTAAATGATGCTGTAATTATTCCGGAAGTAGATATTCCACAGGAGAAGATTATTAAGGGGGATGCAAAAAGTGTGTCCATTGCAGCTGCAAGTATTGTTGCGAAGGTCACAAGAGATCGTTATATGGTAGAATTATCTGAGAAGTATCCAGAATATGATTTTGCCAGCAACAAAGGATATGGAAGTCCAAAGCATCTTGCAGCATTAAAAGAAATCGGGCCATGTGAGATACATAGAAAAACATTTATCGGAAATTTGATATAAGCATAAACGCAGTTTGCTTATCAAATTGCAAAAGAAGGGAGGATTGTTATGCAAATTACGAATAGAGCAATACAAAGTTATGATTCGAATATACAGGAACGAAACACATTAGATAATGCAAAGTCAGCAGAACGTACTAGTCAAACACAATCCTCTGCAAGTATATCAGGTCTGAAAGAAGGAGCGGTGTTCAAAGGAGAGGTTGTTAATATTGCAGGCGAAAAAGTAACGATTTCGCTTGAGGATAAAACGCAATTGCTTGCCAGATTACAGGAAGGTGTGGAATTAGGTGTAGGTGATAAGCTTTTATTTTCTGTAAAAGAGAATTCGACTAGTCAGATTTTGATTAAGCCTTTATTTGATTCTTTGTACAGCGCACAGACGCAAGTATTGGAACGTGCATTAGATGTAGCCGGTCTATCGCCAACAGAAAAAAACTTTTCGGCAGCAAAAGAATTGATGGAAGCAGGACTGCCGGTTGATAAAGGGAATATTGTAAAATTATTATCGCAAAGTATGAAATTTGAAGGGACCTCTATGCAGACTTTGACAGGATTGAACAAATTGAACATTCCTGTAAATGAGGCGAATATTGCTCAATTTGAACGTTATCAAGGATACCAGCATCAGTTGACTAGTGATATTCAGGTTGCTGCTGATGGAATGGCATCCTTTACACAAGCATTTCCGGAGGGGACAAGTAGTAATACTTTAATTTCTGTGGCAAATCAGATTTTAGATATGTTTATGCCAGAACAAGGAATTGAAAATTCAAGTACAAAAGAAGGAGTCGGTACAGGGGAGGTAACCAATCCGCAAACCCTTAATCCACACGCTTCAGAGACGGGGGCAATTATAGGAGAAAAAGGTGATTTGTTGACGGAACAAGGGCTTCCGGTTGGTGAACAAACCATACAAGATAGTCAGGCGATAGAAAAGTCGAGTGGTCAAAACATCATACCCGAGCAATTAGCACAGTCACCAGAAGGAACAGAAAATCCAATAAAGGATGGGATTACTGGTGAAAAAGAAGCGGTTAAGAATTCGGTTTCTTTGTCGCAGATAACAAAGAATACAGGATTGACCAAGGAGAATGTAATCAATCTATCTAATCTGCTTAGTAAGGCGGGAATAAGTGGTGAGCAGCAACAGATTATGTTTCAACGTTCCAATTCGCAAGAAGAGTTATTGAAAAATATACTGCAGCATTTATCAACCAGTGCAGGAAGCTCTGAGGCAATTCGCAATGTGCTAGATTCAAATGAATTTCGAGATATGTTGTCAGAAATTGTGAAAAAGAATTGGGCATTAAATCCCAAAAGCATGAAGGAGCCGAAAGAGATTGATGAGTTATATGAACGAATCGTGAAGCAAAGTCATTCCTTTGAAAATATGATTGCTGATAATGGCGGAGAATCAAAGCAATTTGAACAGAATTTTCAAAATATGCGTCAGAATATGCAGTTTATGGAGCAGTTGAACAACCAAATGATTTATGCACAAATGCCATTAAAGCTTTCAAATCAGAATGCAAATTCAGAGTTATATGTTTACGCAGATAAAAGAAAACTTGCTCAGAAAAAGGATGGTGTGAGTGTAATGTTACATCTAGACATGGATAATCTTGGCAAGACGGATATCCATGTCACATTGACAGGAACCAATGTAAATGCCAGATTCTATCTAGACGATCAGGAAAGCGTAGATATTGTTACAGAACATATTAATCAATTGGCAAAACAATTGGCAGATAGAGGATTTTCGTTAACGAACGAAGTGGTAAAACGTCAACCACAAGAATCAATTAATAAAGTGGTGGATGAATTGATAGATGAGAATGCCGAGCGTAGTATAAAAAGATATACGTTTGATGCAAGGACCTAAAAGTTTATTAAAAAAATAACAAGATTTTTTATAAGTCTTGTAATGCTTTAGGTCATATCGTAGGGAGGAATTACTGTGGCGCAGGATGGAAGAGAAAAAAAGAAAAAAGCAGTTGCATTAAGCTATGATCCGAGTAATCAGGCACCACAGGTTATTGCTTCTGGTCAGGGTGCAATAGCGGATCGTATTATTGAAAAAGCAAAGGAAGCAGATGTTGCAACTTATAAAGATGAAGGATTAGCTGACACGTTGTTAAAGTTAGAGATTGGTGATATGATTCCACCGGAGTTATATGGAGTGGTGGCTGAGATTTTAGTATATGTGGACAGGATGGATAAGATTAAGAGTAAGGTTACACGTTGAGGTAAACAAAGAAAAAATTGAGAGGTGAAAAATATTAAAAAATACAACAACAGACAGTTGGGTGCAAAAGTAGAGCAGGCGGTAAAGGGATATCTTTCAAAAAATGGTATGCAGATATTAGAGATGAACTATCGATGTAAATCAGGAGAGATTGATATTATTGCAAAGGATAAGGAATACTATGTTTTTATAGAAGTAAAATATCGCAATAGTACGAAATACGGAATGCCAGAAGAGGCGGTAGGAGTATCAAAACAAAAAAGAATAAGTAACGCGGCACGGTATTATTTGTATAGTCATAATTTAGGTGATGATACATCAGTGCGTTTTGATGTAGCAGCAGTGTTAGAGCACAAAATTACTTATTATAAGAATGCATTTGAATTCATTATCTGATAGGAGAAGAGGTATGGAATTATCATATATTAATAACAATAAAACTTGTCAAGTGAATGAAAAGGAAGGTGTAACGTACATCACTTTTCCTAAGCTGTCACAGTATAGAAACGATATGCTTCATGGTTTTTCTACTCGCCTTGGTGGTGTTTCAAAGGAACATTTGGGAACCATGAACTTAAGCTTTACCAGAGGGGATGAGGTGGAAGCAGTATTAGAAAATCATAGACGTTTTGCAAAAGCGTTGGGATATGATGAAAGCAAGCTTGTATTTTCGAATCAAGTGCATTTAACAAACTTTTATAAAGTGACAAAGAAAGATTGTGGCAAGGGGATTACAAGAGAAAGTGATATTTTAGAAATGGATGGTTTGGTGACAAATGAATCAGGTATACCTCTAATCACCTTTTATGCGGATTGTGTGCCGTTATTTTTTTATGACCCAGTGAACAGGGTGATTGCTATGGCACATTCTGGCTGGAAAGGGACGGTAGAGCGAATTGGTGCGAAAATGATTTCTTATATGGAAACAGAATATGGCTCGAAACCGGAAGATATTGTATGTGCTATTGCACCGTCTATCTGTCAGAAATGTTACGAGGTCAGCGAGGATGTAGCCTTGCGTTTCCTTGAAGTGTTTGGCGAGGAATATGGAGAGGAATTGCTATACAAGAAGGAAAATGGCAAATATCAGCTAAATCTTCATAAAGCATGTGAGGTTACTTTATTGGATGCAGGGATATTGCCAGAGCATTTGGATATTACTGATATCTGCACCTGTTGTAATCCGGAATTTCTATTTTCCCATCGTGCAAGTAATGGAATGCGCGGCAATCTTGCTGGTGTGATGATGCTGATAGAAGAGTAAAATCAAAATGTGAGTCTGCTTAATATTAGGAAAATAGGCAAATAGTAAAGTAAAACATTAAAAAAATTCACAGTTTACAAAACCATTTCTCTATTGTAAACTATGGAGAGTTGCAGTTTGATATTAGTAGTAGATTGTTTTGATTTGCATAAAGCGAATTTGCTTTACAGAAAAGGAGGATGACAATGAGTAAACCAATTGTTGCCATCGTAGGAAGACCGAATGTTGGTAAATCCACATTATTTAATGTGTTAGCTGGTTCTAAAATTTCAATTGTAAAGGATACCCCTGGTGTAACCAGAGACCGTATCTATGCAGATGTGAACTGGCTAGATTATAATTTCACAATGATTGATACTGGCGGTATTGAGCCAGAGAGTCAGGATATTATTATTAAGAGTATGCGTGCACAGGCGCAGATTGCTATTGATACAGCGGATGTAATCATGTTTTTGGTGGATGTTAGACAGGGCTTGGTGGATGCGGATCACAAGGTAGCAGATATGCTTCGACGTTCTCACAAGCCAGTTGTTTTGGTAGTAAATAAGGTAGACAACTTTGACAAATTCATGCCAGATGTATATGAGTTTTATAATTTAGGTCTAGGTGATCCATTCCCGGTTTCTGCCGCTTCCCAGCTTGGTCTTGGCGATATGCTTGATGAGGTGGTGTCTCATTTTGACATGGAAGCAAAAGGACAAGAAGAGGATGACAGACCAAAGATTGCCATTATCGGTAAACCAAATGTAGGTAAGAGCTCTATCATCAACAAACTGTTAGGTGAGGACCGTGTGATTGTATCGGACATTGCAGGAACCACTCGTGATGCCATTGACACACCGGTTGTGAGAGATGACAGAGAGTATGTATTTATTGACACCGCAGGACTTCGTCGAAAGAGCAAGATACACGAGGAGATTGAGCGTTTCTCCATTATTCGTACAGTGTCTGCGGTAGAGCGTGCAGATGTCTGTGTACTGGTAATTGACGCCACAGAGGGTGTAACAGAACAGGATGCGAAGATTGCTGGTATTGCCCATGAGCGCGGCAAGGGTATGATTATTGCAGTGAATAAATGGGACGCTATCGAGAAGAATGATAAGACGGTCTATAAATTCGAGGAAGAGGTGCGACGAATTCTTTCCTTTATGCCGTATGCAGAGGTTATGTTTATCTCCGCTAAGACCGGGCAGCGTCTTCCTAAGCTGTTTGATATGATTGATATGGTAGTGGATAATCATGCATTACGAATCAGTACAGGTGTGTTAAATGAAATCCTTACTGAGGCAGTTGCAATGCAGGAACCACCGTCAGATAAGGGTAAGAAGCTTCGTCTATACTACATGACTGAGGTTGCGGTAAAGCCACCTACCTTTGTTATCTTTGTAAATGACAAGAACTTGACCCATTTTTCATACACAAGATATATCGAAAATCGTATGAGAGATGCATTTGGATTTAAGGGTACTCCTCTTAAGTTCATTTATCGCGAAAGAAAAGAGAAAGGTTGATTAAGAGCGTATGGAATTCTTAGTAAGAGTACTTTGTGTTGTAATTGGTTATTGTTTTGGAATGATACAGACGGCATTTATATATGGTAAAATGCATGGAATTGATATTAGAGAGCATGGTAGTGGTAATTCAGGAACTACCAATGCATTACGTGTTCTTGGTAAGAAAGCAGGCTTGATTGTATTACTGGGTGATTTTTTTAAGGCTGCAATTATGTGTATTCTAGCCAGAGTCATTGGCACTATGTTTTTCCCGGATATTTTGTATCCAATGATTCTCTGGGGTGGACTTGGCGTTGTGCTTGGTCACAATTTCCCATTTTACATGAACTTTAAGGGCGGAAAGGGAATTGCTGCAACGGCT
>CAYTOQ010000097.1:0-9754 GCA_964439445.1 uncultured Clostridium sp.
GTTGTAATATCTATGTTCTGTTGTTTTTCATTTTTTAAAATTTGTCGCATTTCAGAAAATCGTTTTGCTAACACATATACCAAGCTAAAAGAATCTCTTCCTGTTGTAAATTTAGAAATACGTTTATTCAATTTATTGCATTTTGAAATAAATGTACACAGTAATATGAATTGAATCAGTACAATGAAAAGTAATATAACAACAACAAAATCGGTGCTTATCCCAATTGAATCAAAAATATCTGATCCCATATATTATCCTCTGTCTTTCATAATTTATTTAAGATAAATAGTAGTAATGTTTGTCTAGCTAAAAATTCATAGTAAGTGTCAAATACAAATATTGTAATAATAATTATGCAATATATGTATTTAAAAAAATATACATTTTATTAAAATTGACTGTGGTTAAAATTAATACGCGTATTATTGCTGGATAGAATATATTAATTCCATAATGTTTTCTAATTCATCTTTAGAAAAATATTCAATCTCAATTTTACCTCTACTATTGTCCTTTGCTTTAATAGTAGTTTTTGAGCCTAGCTTACGCTTGAAGTTTTCTTCAATTTCTTTATATAGGAAAGATAAGTCTTCAATGGTTGCGGCAGCTTCTTCTGTTTCTGATTGTGGATTTTCTAAATCCTTTAATACCTTTTTAACTAGCTTTTCCGTTTCACGAACAGACAATCTTTCATCGAATACCTTACAAGCTATTTCATATTGTAACTCTTCATTTTCAATTGGAATTAATGCTCGCGCATGACCATTAGTCAGTTTTTCATCGATAACCATTTCTTGAACAGATTCGGTTAATTTTAGTAAACGCAATATATTGGTAATTGCGGTTCTACTTTTTGAAACTCGTTCAGCAACATCATCCTGCTTGAGATTAAATTCCTCAATTAATTTTTTATAAGCTTGCGCTTCTTCAATAGGATTAAGGTCTTCTCGCTGAATATTTTCAATGATTCCAATTTCAAGAATTTCTTGATCAGTATAGTTTTTTACAACAACAGGAACTTCTTTGAGACCAGCTTTTATAGCAGCTCTCCAACGTCTCTCTCCTGACACTAAGAGATAGTAGTTATCTTTCTTGGTTACTACCAATGGCTCAATTACACCATGTTGTGCAATAGAATCTGCTAATTCTTGAAGCGCATCTTCATTAAATTGTTTTCTTGGTTGATCTTTGTTGATTTCAATATCTTTTATTTTAAGAGTCATTTCAGTTGGAACTTCTTTTACAACCTCCTTGACAACTTCTTTTATGATTTCTTTGGTTTCGATATTTTCAGTTTTTCCTGTTTTTCTTGTTTTGGTAGTATTGACACCAAGCATAGTGTCTAGACCATTACCTAACCCTTTTTTTGCCATTTTTATTTCCTCCTATGTTTCATGTGAAACATTGTCATTCATTTCAGAATCAAAGTCTAACGTTCAATATTAATATTATTCATACATCTTTTATAAATTAGAAATTGATTTGAATAATATGTAATAGGATGATTGACTTCCATATATAGATATTTGTAATTGATTTTTATATATGAATGTTTGTTATAACTTCATCTGCTAACATTCTATAACTTTCAGCACCAGCACTTCGATTATCATACATAGTAATTGGTAAACCATGACTTGGTGCTTCGGCGAGACGAACGTTTCTTGGAATGATTGTTTTATATACATTTTGATGAAGATTTTCTTTTACATTTTCAACAACTTGTAATGATAGATTCGTACGAGAATCATACATTGTGAAAACAACACCTTCAATCTTCAAATCTTTGTTTAGTTTCTCTTGAATTAATTTAATTGTATAGATTAACTGAGATAGTCCATCTAATGCAAAAAATTCACATTGAATAGGAACTAATACTGTATTCGCTGCAGTCATGGAATTGATTGTAAGCATTCCAAGAGCAGGAGGGCAGTCAATGATAATATAGTCGAATAAATGTTGTATTTTAGTGAGATGTTTTTTGATGATATACTGCATATCTGGTTCACCAATAAATTCCACTTCCGCACCTGCTAAGTAACGATTGGATGGTAGAAGGTTAAGACCTGGAACAACATTAATTAGCATTGCTTCACCTACATTACATTCTTCACACATAACATCATAAATTGTATTTTCTAAATCATCTTTATTAATACCTAGTCCAGTAGTAAGATGTCCCTGCGGATCCATATCAACAGCTAAGGTTTTAAATCCTTTCTCTGCTAAGCATGCAGCTAAATTAATAGAAGTAGTAGTTTTACCAACTCCACCTTTTTGATTTGCAATTGCTATAATTCTTCCCATTCCTGTGTACTTCCTTTTCTATTCCGTTTTCAATCAATCTCCGAAATAATATTTTATCATAAATAGCAAAAATATTAAAGACGACATCTAGTAAATTAAAATTAGAAAAACACAATATAATGTTTCACATGAAACATTGAAGAAAAAAAGTCTTATAAATGGATTAAAGTGAGACTTTCGTATTAAGAATATTATGAATTATGAAAGAGGAATGTTTCACATGAAACATCTTGAAAAGTGAGTATATTTATTAATCTAGAGAAGTGATATAATTAAGTTAATATTCATATAAAGGAGAATTTTATCATTGCTATAATATGTTAATAGTCTAGGAAAGTATATTCTTGATAGTGATGAGATACATATTTTCTCTTTTGAGTTCTTATTTGAAGCGTTCAACCAAATACATTATTTTAGCATTGACGGATAAAGTTATATAAATATATTATAATGAGGAAGGAAATATAGATTATGAAATACTTGCCAATACTGGATGAGTTGTTTTCATCTGATATGATTTACATTCTTTTAGTAGGAATAGTTGTGGCAATTGTAGTTGCTTTGAAAAATAAGAATAGTAAGAAAAATGTGAAAGGAATGATTATTGCTTTTCTTACATACGCTGTATGTGAAATTTTGTGTAATATAATACACAATTTTTTGACAACCATTATACTTTTATTTATTGGAAGTTTTTCAATTGGTTTTACAATATGCTCGTTGGTAACATTTATTATTTCAATAAAAAAGAATAAATAAGAAACAATAAGGAGAAGGAAATGTTTCATGTGAAACATTTCCTTCTCCTCTAGTTATGAAAAATAATATATTGCTAATTGTTTGTGGTAGATATATTGTTATACACTATTTTTCCATTGCAAATCGTGTACTGAATTTCACCAGTAAGAGTTTCTCCTATAAAAGGAGAGTTACTAGACTTAGAACAGAATTCTTCAACTTTAAATGAGTTTTCGTTAAAGATAACTAAATCCGCTGGACCGCCTTCTGCGATGTAACCGCAATCTAAATGATACATGGCAGCAGGGTTAATTGTCATTTTTTCTAATAATTGCATATAGGTTAGGTGACCTTTTTTAACAAGATTCGTAACACCTAATGAAAGAGCCGTTTCCAATCCAAGAATTCCACTCGGAGCTTCCGTGATTGGTTTTGCTTTTTCTTCTGTACTGTGTGGTGCGTGATCTGTAGCAATAATGTCGATGGTATTATCCTTTAAGCCTTGGATGATTGCTAACCGGTCCTCCTCGGTACGAAGTGGAGGATTCATCTTAGCCATTGTTCCGTGTTTAATCACAGCATCTTCGTTTAATGAAAAATGATGTGGAGTTGCTTCAGCATGGATATTAATTGCTTGCGCAATATCCATAGGGATAATCTGTGTAACTGAATTATTAAAATCAGAAGGATTGGTAATGTCTGTCATATCCTCCTTTGACTTTGGTAATGGAAGAGTAAGATTTTTCTTTTCTATCATCTCTAGCTTTTTCTGACGAACTAATTCCACACCTTCCTTGGAGCTGATATGTTGAATGTTAATTGGTGCATCTAATTCCCCTGCAAGATTTAAGTCGCGGTGAATTAAATCAATTTCTGCAGCTCGTGGTGAACCTTCGATTTCATAATGTTCTGAAGCTTTACCGTGGTTGACTCCGTTGTTGGTAATCAATTCAGGGTTTTCTTCGTGAAAGCTCAAAGGTACATTTAACTCCTTTGCTTTTTTCATGGCAACAATGACAGTTTCTTCATCCATGATTGGAATTCCATCATCAGTAAATCCAACTGCACCTTCTGACTTAAGTGTATCCATATCGACTAATTCTTCACCTTGCAAACCTTTGGTAATAGAAGCGCAGGTCAGAATATGAATATCAGTTTCTTCTCCTTTATTGATTACATAGTGAAGAGTGTCCACATTGTCGACGGTTGGTTTGGTGTTTGCCATAAGCACAACGGTAGTAAAACCACCCTTTGCTGCAGCCTTTGCACCAGTATAGATATCCTCTTTGTAGGTGAAACCGGGGTCGCGGAAATGAACGTGTACATCTACAAGTCCTGGTGCAACCATCATATTGTCAGCATAGATTACCTGTAAATCCTTGCGTTCCTCTTCTGTCAAGTCCATCTCCATAATAAAAGAATCAATCTGACGGATTTTGTTATCTTCAATTAATATGTCATAGATACCATCACGTCCGGATTTTGGGTCTATGACATAACCGTTTTTAATAAGTAACATTGTTTACCTCCTTATATATAAAATAAACACATATTTTAAATGAATACATCTTAAACTGATATCAAATAATGTAACATATGAAAAGTGTATCACAAATTAATAATAAGAACAAGAAAGAGAATTAAATAATAAATGTAAGTATAATGACCTTTTAATAATTTTGAAAATATAAAATTTATCCGTGGTTAATATTTGTAAATTCTTATCACATATATGATTTTACTATTTGAAAGAAATCATATTGCAAAATAATTTGCTATCTTCTATAATTTTCATAGTAGTGAGAAGGACATATTTTTAGAAGGGATATGGAAATATGGTATAAACCTGATAAATTAGGAACAGAAGGATATAATGAATATTTTACCTCGGAGATTTTAAAATGTACTAGTTTTAGTAAGAAAAGAGACAGGAGTTGATATTAGAGAAATGCTTAGTGAACTATTTTTTATTGATGGCATTACTTTAAATGATGATCGACACTTGAACAATATACAAAAGAAAGTGGTTACTTATACATTGCAAAAATATTTATAATTATATATGTAATGCCCATCCTCTTAGATGTGTTGAAAGGATGGGCATTACATATATAAATAATATTATAAGATAAGATGTTCAATATATTACATCTGTTCTGGACATTGGATTCCCAATAAGTCCAAAGAATCCTTTAATGTTGTTTTTGTAATCTCAACAAGCTTACCTCTTGCATTGCGAAGATCATCATCTTCTACATTTACTCGGCACGCATTGTAGAAACGGGAGAAGGACTGTGCAACGTCCATCGCAAAACGAGCAACGATGGAAGGTTCATATTTTTCTGCTGCATCGGCAACCACCTGAGGGAAACGGTTGATTTCCTTTAATAATGCAATTGCTTCGTCATCCAACAATAAGCTGTAGTCAAGCTCTGCATTTGCATCGTAGGAAATGGTACGTAAGATACTAGCACAACGGCAGTAGGTGTACTGTACATAAGGACCAGTCTCACCATCAAAGTTCAATACCTTATCCCATTTGAAGGATACGTCTTTGATTCTTTGGTTATACAAGTCATTGAAGAGAATTGCACCAACACCGACGATCTTAGCAACCTCATCCTTGTCCTCTAAGTCAGGATTCTTTTCAGCAATAATTTCCTTTACCTTAGAAATTGCTTCTAATAAAATATCTTCTGCATAAATGATATTGCCACTTCTAGTAGAAAGCTTTGCACCTTCTAAGCTTACCAATCCATAAGGGATGTGAACTAAGCTGTCCTTTGCCCATTCATTACCAAGTAATTCGACTACTTTGAATACCTGAGCAAAATGAAGCTTTTGTTCCTGACCGGTAACGTATAAGCATTTTTCAAAGTTCCAGGTTGCTTTACGATAGAAGATAGCAGCTAAATCTCTTGTTGCGTAGATAGAGCTTCCGTCCTTTTTCATAATTAGACATGGAGCCATATTGTATTCTTCTAGGTCTACAATCTGAGCGCCTTCGCTTTCCTTCAAAAGGTTTGCATCGGTTAAGCGTGAAACTACATCTGCGGTTTTATCGCGGTAGAAGCTTTCACCTAAGTAGTGGTCAAATTCCATACCTAATAATTCATAAGTACCCTTGTATTCCTTCAAGCTAATATCTACAAACCACTGCCAGATAGCAAGCGCTTCTTCATTGCCGTGTTCCATCTGTGTAAACCAATCTCTAGCCTGGTCATTTAAGCTATCATCTTTTTCGGCTTCCTCGTGGAACTTTACATAGAGCTTCATTAATTCTGCAACGCCGTCTTTTTCTACTGCTTCCTTGCTGCCCCATGCTTTATATGCAACAATCAATTTACCGAACTGGGTTCCCCAGTCACCCAAATGGTTGATACGTTCTACCTTATAGCCTAATTTGCTATAGATTTTGTAAAGAGAGTTTCCAATGATGGTAGTACGAAGATGTCCAACATGGAAGTTCTTCGCAACGTTAGGAGAGGAGTAATCGATACAAATACATTTACCTTCTCCAATGGTAGAAGAACCAAAATTATCTGCGGTTGATTTTTCTATCATAGATTTTACAAAAATCTCTTTCTTGAGAAAGAAGTTAAGGTATGCACCTTTTACCTCTAACTTATCAACGATATCAACCTCACCGATTGCTTCTGCAATTTCACTTGCAATCATTGGTGGAGCTTTGCGAAGAGTCTTCGCTAACTGGAAACATGGAAATGCATAATCTCCCATATCCGCTTTTGGTGGAATCTCAATTAGATTCGCAACGGTATCTGTATCTAAATTTGCTGCTTTTGCAATAATGTCAATAATCTGCGCTTTCATGTATAGCCTCCTTATATATGTTATAAAATTCTGATAACCAGTTTTATAATTATTTCATATAGGTAATTGTATAACTTTCATATATAACATTTATGTTGCGCAAGTACCTATCATTTCTTAATCGGGAACGAAAATCTTACATTGGTTCCTGAAATCAAGTCACCTTGTATCTGTAATTTTCCATCCAACTGATAAATGGTTTCATGTAATTTGTGTAATCCAGATGACCAAGCGGAACGCTCTAGGTAGTCTTCAGGAATTCCTACACCATTGTCATTGACATATACATCAATCAATCGGCTGCTGATAAATATCTTCGAGGTTACCTTGTTGGCATTGGAATGCTTGAAAATATTATCAAAAATTTCCTTCAGCATACGAATCAAACGAATGGTAATCACAGGAGGTAGATTCAAATCATGCTCTGTACAGTCACAGGTGGAATTAATCATACACTCCGGATGTGCTTCCTGATATTCATTTATCACTTTGTCAACCTGATCCCAGATAGGTTGCTTGGTATCTATGTTGTAGTTTAAATGATCTAGAACTTCATCGATGGAGTTCAATACTGTTTCCTGAGAATTGTGTAATTCGTTCAATGTCACCTTCGCGCGAGCTACGTCTGAGTTCAATAACCATTTGAGCACATCTAATTTGTTGAGATTAGAGATTAATTCCTGTTTCACGTTCTGATCCAAGCAATTTGCATATTTTAGATGTTCAAAATCTTGTATCATCAACATATTGTAATTGTGGGTTGTTTTACCCTCAGAATCATCCTCTTCAATGAATTCGATTGCATCCTCTAGATTGTCTTCCTCTGTTTCATTGCTATGACTACTTCCCACTAGAACGGTATGGATACAATGGCTTGCTTTCGATAGCATTTCTACCTGTTCCTTGAAAAAGAGGATATCCTGCTCTAGTTCTGCAATGCGATTTTTCAGACGTTCTCTTGCATCTTCTAAATCCTTAATCTGTAATGCAATCTGCTTACCTCTTGTCATAGCTTGACTATTGTCTTGTGGAAGAGGGGAGAATACATTACGTCTAGTGTCTACATGATAAGTATACAGATCCCTCGTTTTTTCAAGAGTTTCTATCTGAACCTCCAATTCGAAAAGCTCTGTCTTGAGACTTTGAACCAACTCAAGATTACTGACATAGGTTCTGTTAAAGTAATCAAGTGTTTTTGAATTGGCTTCCTCTATGATGTTAAGTGGATTCGTTTCCTCATTTATCATATAGTACCTCGTTAAATATTTGTCTAATTTTAAGCAATCTATTTCTAAAATTAGAAGGCTTGTAGTTCGACAAGTTTCTAGAAATAATAATAATCATCATCGCGTTTTCTACGTCTGCGACGATAGCCGCGTCTTCTGCGGTTGCGGCGGATATTGCGAATAATTGCTGCGATAATCATATAGATTACAAGAACAACTGCAAGGGCAGCAATTACAATTAAAATTCGAAGTAATACTTTACCTATTGTACTCCAGATGGAAGGACCTTCTTCTTTCTCCTGTGTCATCTGCGTTGATAAAAGAGGAGTGGTACTGGTAATTGGAGTGGTTCCAATCTGCTCCCCTTCATAGAAGAAATTAATCTCACCTAGTATATTTTCCTGTGCGGTATCGTATAGATTAATTACCTTTTCAATCTTCGTTGTATCAACAGATTTGTTCAACAGAAGAGAATAATCCTTGTCTACTACCAAATCTACCATTTCATGATTAAGACTTGTATAGTAATTTTCTAAGATTGTATTTTTTTCAATTGCATCCTCTTCGTTGGTTTCAAATGAGAAATCGGATAGAGGATAAAAATAAGTATAATTATTATAACAGTAATTGTACAAAGCTCTTGTGTCGGTATAGGTATATTTCCAACCATCACAATCCAATATGACACAGATTAATTCCAAACCATCTTTCTCAGCATAGGTAACCAATGTGTTGTTTGCCATAGAGGTATAACCAGTTTTACCACCTTTACAATATTCGTAATAATAAGCTTCCGCTGGGTTAATCATTTTGTTACCATTCCAAAGAGGTCTGGTTTCGTCTGCAAGGTTGGTTTCCGGTACGACATAAGATAGGGTACCAGCAATTTCACGAAAGGTTTCATTTTTAAGAGCTTCCTTTGTGATAAGTGCCATGTCATACGCACAGGTATAATGATTGTCATCATGAAGACCATTCGGAGTGACAAAATGAGTGCTTTGACAACCAATCTCCTCAATTCGCTGATTCATAAGGTCTGCGAAGGATGCAATATCCCCTGCAACCAATTCTGCCATAGCATATGCACATTCGTTGGCTGACTTAACCATAGTTGCGTAGATAATATCACGAACTGTAACTTTTTCTCCTACATCCAAACCAATGTTGGTACTATCTCGTTCAATTCCCCATATGGCATTCTCTGACATAGTAATCGTTTCGTCAAAATTTACTCCATGTTCAAGAGTGACAAGTGTTGATAAAATCTTAGTAATACTTGCGGGATATTTCTTCTCATAAGCATTCTTTTCGTATAAGATTTGACCAGTGGCGGCATCCATAACGATGGCAGCTCCGCAGACTAAATCTGGTTCTCTAGAAGGATCATCCGGATATTCAGTTGTTTCAGGATGTTCGGTTGTGGCTTCCGGGTCAGCAATTCCTCCTGTTGCAAAAACGGGAGTTACAAATGTAAAAATCATAATAAAAGCCATAAACACAGCAAGTCGTTTCTTCATTAAAAATATACTCCTTCTTATCAAAAAACATAGATAAATCTATTTTATTATAAATAGGAAAGGGTGTCAACTGTTGGGGCATTTGACCAGTTTTGAAAGGTAAATCTTTTTTAGCCTGCCTTTTTCATCGAA
>CAYTOQ010000098.1:0-9703 GCA_964439445.1 uncultured Clostridium sp.
TTATATAACATTTTGGAAGGAGTGATTTTATGGCAGGAACGGGAGCATATGCAATACCTACAGAAATGCCGTTGGTATCTAGTAAACCTTTGAAAAGGACGATGTCGAAACAGGCAAAAGATCACTTTGACTTTATGAATTCGCGTAATGTGGAATTGTTCGAAGATGAGAATACCGGAGAATTGTATTCCAAAATAACGGATTTACAGACTGGGAAGACAGAGATAAGGAAGTGTATATTTACAGATGAAGACTAGAATAAATACAGAGATTTTTACAAAAGATCTCTCTCGATTAGCAGATGCTTTTTCTTCTGGTAATGATTTTTTGGATTCTTTCCTACAATCAAAAGATGCATTTGATAATGGAATTGGAAAGACATTTGTGTGGATAAATGAAAAGCGAACAGAAATTATAGGATACTATAATATTGGAGTAGGGTATATTGATACGTATAATGGGGAAGACAAGTATAAAATTGGTGGTTCTATTCATCTAAATTTCTTTGCATTGGATAGAAAGTATAGAGGTGTTGTTATCGGAAAAAGAGAAGACGGAGAGGCTGTTAAAGTTTCGGATCAACTATTTGCAGATTTTATACAAAAAGTGTTTTCGTTACGCCAGAATTATATTGGTTTTTCGTTTATCACTTTAGCAGCGACGGATGAAGGATATTCTTTATATAAGCGAAATTATTTTGATGATTTGGAGGCAGATCTTCATTTTTCTTTTAAGGACGATGAAAAGGGGTGTCGTCCTATGTATTTAGCTTTGGATATAGAATAGAATTTAATGTAGTTAGGATGACTTTAGAGAAATCTAAAGTCTTTTATCATTTATGATGTAGAAAGAACAAATGAGCACTGATTGAAAAGGAGTAAAAATATGTCAGGAAGAGAACAACAGGAATTAGATGGAGTAACATTATTAGGAAATCAAGGTACAAAATATCCACAGGATTATGCACCAGAGATTTTAGAGACATTTTTGAATAAGCATCCGGATAACGATTATTTTGTAAAGTTTAACTGTCCGGAATTTACATCCCTTTGTCCGATTACAGGACAACCGGATTTTGCGACTATTTATATTTCTTATGTGCCAGGGGAGAAAATGGTGGAGTCTAAGTCGTTAAAGCTTTACTTGTTTAGCTTCCGCAATCACGGTGATTTTCACGAGGATTGTGTCAATATAATCATGAAGGATTTGATTAAATTGATGGCTCCAAAGTATATTGAAGTATGGGGCAAATTTACTCCGCGTGGGGGTATTTCTATTGACCCTTATTGCAACTATGGTAAGCCTGGAACTAAGTGGGAAGAGGTGGCTTGGAATCGTTTGACAAATCATGATTTGTATCCAGAAAAAGTGGATAACCGATAAGTAGCCAATTACATTTTTGTCTGTCTGTTGTAGGGTGGATGAAAGATGTTAACTGTGGTTAAAATTGATTGGGGAGAGTAGTCTGAAGTGTTGGAAATACAAGGCTTGAGAATAGAAAAATTGAACTATGTAAGTTGTTTAATATAAAGAAAAGAGCAGTGAGAATATGACATATCAGGAATGTGTGGATTATATACTATCCGTTCCGCTTTTTGCAACAAAGCTTGGAACAGATAATCTCAATCGAATACTAGACATCATGGGTCATCCGGAAAAAGAGTATCCGGTTATCCATGTGGCAGGTACGAATGGAAAGGGTTCTACCTGCTCTTTTTTGGCGTCCATTTTAAAACAGGCAGATAAAAAAGTCGGAGTGTTTACGTCTCCGCACTTAGTCAAAATAAATGAGCGTTTTCGTATTGGAGAACAGATAATTGATGATAATGATTTTGTCTTAATATTTGAAGAGACGATGAAGTATATTGATATAGCGAAGCAACAGGGAGTGGCACATCCTTCATTCTTTGAGTTGATGTTTTTGATGGGAGCATTATATTTTCAAAAACAGCAGGTGGATCTTGCTATTTTTGAAACAGGTATGGGTGGTAGATTGGATGCTACAAATGTTGTCTCGCCGATACTGTGTATTATTACTTCGGTAGGATTGGACCACACGCAGTTTTTAGGTGATACAATTGAACAAATTGCAACAGAAAAAGCGGGTATTATAAAACAAGGTGTACCAGTCATTTTTTTTGACAGAAAGGATGTGGCAACACCTGTGATTTCCCGATTTTGTAAAAAAATGGGCGCCAATCTACATATTGTCGAAAAAAATCAGTACAATTTATTGAAAATTACGAAAAAAAACATTGATTTTTCATTTCATAGTGGTTATTATAGTTATGGTAGTTTACAAATTAAGAAGACAGGTCTTTACCAGATAGAGAATGCAATGTTAGCGGTGAAGGCATACGAACTACTTTTGATGAATAAGAACAGATTCTGTAACTTGGGTAAAGTGAAAGAACAAAGCCTGGATTACAGTTTGACAGATAAAGATATAGAATGTATCCGGACTGGATTGATAGATATGGTCTGGAAAGGTAGGATGGAATGTATTTCTGAGAATGTGTACATAGATGGAGCACATAATGAGGAAGCGATAGAAGCATTTTGTCGTACAGTGAAGGTGCTGTTCCCGAATGAACAGAAGATTTTATTATTTGCTGTTTCTAAGGACAAGGATTATAGCCGTATGATTGAGAAACTTTGTGAGATTTCCTTTGACGAAGTGATTGTTGTTCGTTATGAAGGAAGTAGGTCCGCTGAGTTAGAAACAGTTGAAGCTGCATTTAGACGTTTTTCGAGTGGTAAGATTACCGCATTTGATGATATAAGAGCAGGCTTTTTGTATGGAAAAAGCCATGTTAGTGAATCGGTTTTGTTTTGTGTTGGCTCATTATATCTGGCGGGAGACTTACTCAGTTTAGGAGTATAGATATGATTAATTTTGATGAAGAGGTTAGAAAGTTTCAGCCTTGTCTTGAGGTGTCTCAGGCTGAGGATGCAATATATAAGAATGATGTGAAAGATATTACAGATGTATTAGCGGAAATGCTATTGCAGATTAATAGTGATCAGAATAAGTAGGCGGTGAGAATATGGAGTGTTTGAATTGTGGAGCACCTGTATTGGAGAACGGACACTGCAGTGCTTGTGGAATGAGCTATGAGCTGCTAGCAAAAGCCTATAATACATCTAATTTTTATTACAATTTAGGTTTAGATAGAGCAAGTGTCAGAGACCTTACCGGTGCGATTGATGCATTGAATTTGGCGTTGAAGTATAATAAACAGAATATTAAAGCCCGTAATTTGTTAGGTCTTATTTATTATGAGATGGGAGAGACTGTTTTGGGCTTAACACAGTGGGTAATCAGTAGCAATTATTTGCCGGAAGAGAATATTGCTACCCGTTATATTGCGGAAGTGCAATCAGATTCTGGTAAATTGGATGAAGCGAATCAGCTTGCAAAGCAGTTTAATCAGTCTCTTATGTATGCAAAACAGGGGACAAAGGATCTTGCTTTTTTGCAGTTGAAGCGAATATTGTCAGCATATCCACACTTTGTAAAGGGTTATTTGTTGTTAGCATTGCTTTATATGGATAATGGTAACTATGATAAAGCAAAAAAAGCGTTAAAGCGAGTGCTACGAATTGATAAAAATAACACCTATGCAGTTCGATATCTTAAGGAAATGGGTGTTTCACCGAAGGATATTATAGGAATGAAAGAAAGTAGCAGTAGAATTGATGTGGATTCGGAGTATTCCGATGAAGATCAGTTTAAATCAGACTTAGAGACCATTGTCGAGAAGGGTCTTGCTGATATCGATAAGCCAGAAAAAACGGTAGGTTCTTATAGGGAAATTAATCATAACAAGTTTAATCTGTTATATGTTTCGGTAGGTTTGATTTTAGGTATTCTTGCTTTTTGGCTTTTGATATTACCAACAAAGCTTAATTCTGCAAATCAAGAGAATAGAGATTTGCAAATAGAACATAGCGAGGAAATCTCTAAGAAAAATGTGACTATTTCGGATTTAGAGGCTCAAATTAATGATTTGCAAATGCAAATTGATGCTACTGCAACAGAAAAAGAGAAGGAAAAGCAGAAGGAAGAAGAAGCAAATGGTGCCTTTGAGGTGATTAAAACAAACATTGCTGGTTTGACATATGAGAATTTGTGTAATATTGCCGGAAGTGCAGTGAGTGAAAGACGTTATGCGGAGGCGATTGATATCTGCAATGCAGCATTGCAGTTACAAGAAGGTGAGATGGCATATTATTATCTTGGAAAAGCGTATCTTGGTAACCAAGACGAAGAAAAGGCAAAGGCTGCGTTTTTGAGTTTAAAGGAAAACTATCCTGACAGTACATACATTGAAGAAATTGATGAGTATTTGTCAGAATAGATAAATTTAACCGAAGATAAATTTCAAAAATTACGAAAGAGAAGACGATTTATTGTTTGATAGATCGTCTTCTTTGCTTTGTGCAAATGCTTTTCGAAAAGCAAAACAAAAATATAGTAAGGAAGGGAAATTATGATGCAGAAGGAAATGAATGAGGTAAAGGGAGAAACCTTGATTGTACACTTGCCAGAGGAATTGGATCATCATACTGTGGAGATAATTCGAGAAAGTACAGATCAATTATTTATGGCGAAGAAGATAAGAGATGTAGTGTTTGACTACACATTTACGCATTTTATGGATAGCTCTGGAATTGGATTGGTAATGGGGAGATATCGAGAGGTTCGATATTTGAGAGGTGATATCTACATTGCGTGCGTAAATGATAAGGTGTCACGAATTCTTGAAATATCAGGTTTGTATAGAGTGGCGAAAACGGCAGGTACGGTAGAAGAAGCGTTGGATTGTATTAATGCAAAAGTTAACTGTGGTTAATGTTTGCGTGGATGAAAATATGGATTGAAAAGGGGAGCCAATATGGAACATTTAAATGATCAGATGGTGGTTGAATTTGATAGTGAATCGAAGAATGAGAGTTTTGCCAGAATTGTTGTGGCAGCATTTGTGACTCGTTTAAATCCAACCTTGGAGGAGATAGCTGATATTAAGACGGCTGTTTCAGAGGCAGTGACAAATTCCATTATTCATGGATATGAAAATGGAAGTGGAAGAATTCGCATTGAAACAATTATTGTGGAGGATACAGTGACGATTGTTGTAAGTGATAATGGTATCGGTATAGAAAATATCGAAAGAGCAATGGAACCAATGTATACCACAAAGCCAGATTTGGAACGTTCAGGTATGGGGTTTGCATTTATGGAAGCATTTATGGATGAGCTATTTGTGGAATCAGAGATTGGTAAGGGGACCAAGATAACGATGCGCAAGGTCATTGGTCAGGAAATGGATGAGAAAATAGAATAGCAGGAGGCGTCATGGACAAGACTTTAGAACTATTAAAGTTTGCAAAAGAAGGAAACCAGGACGCAAAAGAACAATTGGTAACCGAAAATTTGGGCTTGGTATGGTCTGTGGCTAGACGCTTTTTGGGAAGAGGTCACGATTTAGAAGATTTGTATCAGATTGGTTGTATCGGTTTAATGAAATGTATTGACAAATTTGATTTATCTTATGATGTGAAATTTTCTACGTATGCCGTACCGATGATAAGTGGAGAAATAAAAAGGTTTCTTCGGGACGATGGGCTCGTAAAGGTCAGTAGAACGCTGAAAGAAACAGCGTACAAGGTGATGAAAATGAGAGAAGAGCTGGTGAATAAAACGGGATTAGAACCCAAGTTGGAAGAAATCTCTAGAATACTAGAAATTGATGTAGAAGAAATAGTTGCTTCTTTAGAAGCAAATGTTGAGGTGGAATCCATCCATAAAACGATATATGAAAATGATGGAAATACAATATGTTTAATTGATAAGCTTCCGGATACAGTAGACGAAAGCGAAACACTAATGAATCATATGCTGGTGGAGGATTTACTAAATGGGTTAGAGGAAACGGAGAGAAAGATTATAACAATGCGATATTATGAGAATAAAACGCAGGCGGAAATTGCAGAGATAATCGGTGTGTCGCAGGTGCAGATTAGTCGCATGGAGAAAAAAATATTGATAAAAATGCGACAACAATTGTGAGTGTAAAATGTGAAAAAGTGTGGTACTATATATAAGGTGATAAAATATCTTATTTGGAGGAGACAGCATGACGGACTTAGAAGAGGCAAGAGCCATGTTTTTAAAAGATACCTATGCAATGGTCACGACTGGGATTGAGATTGATGCGGTTGGTGAGAAATATGCGAAATGTAGCTTGAAGCTAGATGAAAGACATCGCAATGCAACAGGACAGGTTATGGGTGGAGCAATGTTCACTTTGGCGGATTTTGTATTTGCGGTAGCTGCGAATTTCAGACAATCCGTTACGGTTACGACAGTTAGCCAAATTAGTTATTTGGGACCTGTGAAGGGCAATGTGCTATATGGTGAAAGTAAGCTGGTTAAAGATGGAAAGCGAAATTGCTTTTATCAGGTTATGATCACAGATGATATGGGGACGGAAGTTGCTATGGTATCTGTGAATGGAGTGCATTTATAAGTAGAAGGTTTGATGAAAACAATAAGATGAATTACTATATTGAGAGAGGATATCAATATAGTAAGGTACATAAGAACAAATGTAGGAGATAAAGTATGAGCACATTTAACGTAGAATTGAAAAAGGTTGTGGATGACAGCTATCAAATTGAAATTGGATTTGAGTTGATGGACAAATTGATTCAGGATTTGCAAAGTGGTTTAGTTGGTAAGCTTCGCAAATTTGCAGTAATTACAGATAGTATTGTAAAAGAGCTCTATGCTGATAAGCTATATAATAAGTTGCTAGAAGCAGGTTATCAGGCAGACTTGTTTGTCTTTGAAGAGGGTGAGAAGCAGAAAACTAGAAAAACCAAAGAAGAAATAGAAGATGCAATGTTGGCAAAAGGATATCGTAGAGATTGTTGTATCATTGCAGTAGGCGGTGGTGTCGTAACAGATCTTGCAGGATTTGTGGCAGGCACTTATGGTAGAGGGGTTCCTTTCATTAATTACGCAACCACCTTGCTTGCAGCCGCTGATGCATCGGTGGGAGGTAAGACTGCAGTGGATACTCCGTTAGCAACCAACCTGATTGGATTGTTTAATCAACCTGAAAAGGTGTATTTGGATATTGCTACATGGAAGACATTGCCGGAACGTCAGGTGATTAGTGGTCTGGCAGAAACAATCAAGCATGCGTGTCTTGCAAGCCGTGATTTGTTTGAGTATCTGGATACCAATATGGATAAGATTTTAGTGGTTGAAAAGGATGTATGTGAACATATTGCAGAAGAGAATTGTAAAATAAAATACGAAGTAGTGATGAAGGATGAGCGCGAAAGTGGATTACGTGAAGTGTTAAATCTTGGACATACAGTAGGACGTGCCATTGAGACGGTTAGCGAGTATGAGCTTTTGCATGGGGAAGCGGTTTCTATTGGAATGGTTGCAGAAGTGAAATTAGCATACAAGCTTGGATATATAACGGAAGAGGAGCGGGATGCGGTAATTAGATTGTTACAAAAGGCAAAACTACCAGTTGCTATTCCTGAATATATTGATAGAGAAAGCTTAGTGAAGAAATTGTATACGGATAAAAAGGTTCGAGATGGTAAATTGCGTTTTGTGATTCAGAAGGGAATCGGTGACGTGGTGGAATTTCAGCTGGGTGTATTTGCTACGCCAATTGAGGAAAGTGTTGCCCGAGAGATTATTATGGATATGTAGGTTGAGGGTAATAGGTGTGAAATGATTCATTAAAGGAAAGATAAATTAAGAGTAAATGAAAATGCTGTGGTAAGAGAGTACCACAGCATTTTTGTATTTTTGTTTTGTTGTTCTGCTTGTATTCGGTCTTTATTTAGAAGCTTGTTAAGAAGATTTTTTGACAAACTGTTCAATAAAATCGACTAAAGGACAAGGTCGTCCAAAATAGAATCCTTGACTATAGTCTGGATTTAACGCTAACATCCGGTTGCGTTCTTCTTCTGTTTCGATTCCTTCAATGCAAATCTTTAGATTTAGATTATGAACCAATCCGCTCATTAATGCTAATAAATTATATTCATATTCATTCTCCATTGCTTTTGCGGTAAAGGAACGATCAATTTTGATAATATCTGGTTGTAAATCGTTGATGTAATGGAAGTTTGAATAACCTGTTCCAAAATCATCTAATGCAAGACGGATTCCGTTCGCTTTTAGTTTATCCCAAATTTTTGAAAAATGAGTATCTGATTCCAATGCCCCGCTCTCTGTTAATTCGATTACCACTTGAGAAGGTGGGATGTCATATTGTTCTGCAGCGGATACGATTTCGTTGATAATGTTACTCTTCATAATCTGTATGTACGAAACATTCACACTGATTTGGAAATCTGGAATCCATTGTTGAATGTGTTTACAGGCAAATAGTGCCTGATGTAGTATCCAACGTCCTAAAGGAATAATTAAACCTGTTTCTTCCAGTAGTGGTATAAATTCTCCAGGTGAGACCATACCATACTCTTCGCTGCGAAAACGCATTAATGTCTCTGCACCATAGAGGGTGTGGCTATTGGCATGAAAAAGTGGCTGGAAGTAAGCTTCAAATCCTTCGAAATTATTGCGGACAGCTTGTCCGAGTAGCTGCTTTAGATGTCTACGTTTTAAATATTTCTCATAATCCTTGTTCACAAAGGAATAACATTGATTCTTTCCTCTGCGTTTTGCTTCATTTAAGGCATATTCAGAGAGCTTCATAATGTCAGTAAAGGAGAAGTCCTCTAAATCGCTACTTTCTATAATGCCACCAGAAATCGTATACACGGCTTTGTATTGGTTATTTTCGACAAATTGGTCAATAGAAGATCGGATGGATTTGTAAAGACTCACCGCATTCTCTAAACTATCACCTAAAAAGTCCAGAACCATAAACTCGTCTGCTACTAAACGATATAATAATTGTCCTGGGTGAAGACAACTTGCGATACATTCGGCAGTCTTTTTGAGAATATGGTCACCATATTCCATACCAAGCTTCTCGTTGATTTCTTTGAAATCGTCAATTCCTAATCGCAACAAATATCCACTTGGAAAAAATGGCGAAAATTCTTCTAAGTAACTTTTCAGACTGGATTCACCAAGCAAACCACTGATATTATCAGCTTTTTGTCGCATTCCGATTTCGTTAATGCAACCAACCATATAGGCAGGTTCACCGTTTTCGATTACAATATGTCCACGACAGTTAATCCAAATTGGTTCACCGTCGATGTTAATCATACGATATTGCATATTATGTACATTCTTAACACCAGAAAGAACTTCATCTAAGTCTTTCTGTAATGCTTCAAAATCCGCAGGGTATACAATCGAACGAAGATTATTAACTACATCATGAAAAGAATTGCTCTCCATTGCGAAACGTTCAGCAGCATTGGGAGAGATGTAGTAATAATCGTTGATGAAATCGTATACATATGGATAATCATCAAAGGTTGTATTAAATAATTCTATTGTTTGACACAGTTGTTGTACTGTGAGTGATGTATGCTCCATCCTATGCACTCCTTTCGGGAGATAAAAAAATAATTAACTATAATTAATAAAATTATATTTGAAATATAAGTGTTTTGCAATCGTTATTTGTAATATTCAGTTTTGAAAGGTAAATCTTTTTTAGCCTGCCTTTTTCATCGAAAAAAAATT
>CAYTOQ010000099.1:0-9465 GCA_964439445.1 uncultured Clostridium sp.
GAAGGAAGAGCAGAAGGAAGAGCAGAAGGAAGAGCAGAAGGAAGAGCAGAAGGAAAAGTTATAGCGTTTGCTGAGGTAGGTTTATCTGTGCAGGATATCGCAGAAAGGGTACAGATTTCTGTTGAGGATGTAAATAAGATACTAGGAGAGCAATATAATTAGAATCAATAATGAAATATATGAGGATATAACACCCACTATCATCTAGGAGAGCCTAGAAGATGATGGGTGTTTTTGATTGGATGTTTGTAAGGGTGCTATAATATGGCGAGAAACACTAGAATTCTATGGGAAATAGAAGAAATAAGACAAATCGAATTTTGTTATTTGATTTATATAATGGTTGTAAAATGAAATAAGTATGATAAAATAAATAAGCATTTGTTAATTAGTTTGTATGACGATACGAAAGGAAAAGGGGAATCTACTTATGAAAAGAAATGTTATATTACATATAGCAATATTGAGTGTTTGTATGTGCTTTTGTTTTGGAGTAGAGGTTCATGCGACTTCAACCGATACCCAGACACAAACGACCCAGACAGAGGTTGCAACACAGGGGTATGTGATTTTGGAAACAGAGCTGGGATTGACATGTACGTACAATGGAGTATTACAACAAAACAAATATTTTGCGGTTACCGGGTCAGAAACAGCATATACGGTTGTAAAACCATGTACAAAGAAGAGTTTCATTTATTATTTTGATGAGAATGGTGTTGGAACGGTATACAAATCAAATGGTTTTATATCTGTTACATATAGTGATTCGACAAATACATATTTTTGTAAAAAAGGTACATTGTTAACCAATACAATTGCAGGGAATAAGACACAGGGATATTATTATGTGGATAGTACAGGCGTGAAGGTTACAAAGAAGGAAATAAAGCAGGCGGTGAAATTCGTCAGAGCACATACCAAGACTAGCTGGTCAAAGAGCAAAAAATTAAAGGCTTGTTACGATTATTTATGGAAGAATTATAATTACGAGCGGTTTTATGATAAGCCGAAGGCTTCGAAAATGCCGTCTTATGCAAAGTATATGTTTTCAAAAAAACGTGGAAACTGTTATCGCTATGCGGCGTCGCTTGCATATATAGCTAAAGTAATAGGTTATGATAGCCGTGTTGTATCTGGAGCGATACCTAGCCTTAGCGGTGGTATGTCTCCGCATGGTTGGACGGAGATTAAGATGAACGGTGAGTGGTATATTTTTGATGCCAATATGCAGAAAAATTTTCCGACAGTGGATTCTTATAAAAAGACCTCAAAAACGTATCCTTACAAACATGAAATATATGATAAATATAAAATGACAGTGAAAAATGGGAAGGTAACTTGGAAATGATATTTAGTTCATTAGAATTTTTATGTGTGTTTTTCCCAATTACATATCTATTGTATATATTATTACCTTCCTTGAAGCTGAAAAATGCATTGCTGATATTGGTTAGTTTGTTCTTTTATGCATATGGAGAACCAGTATATGTATTATTGATGGTGTTTAGTGCATTTTTGAATTATATGTGTGCCAGAGGAATGGAAATTGTCCGTACACATAAGAAGCTTATACTGGTTATGGGATTGATGCTTAACTTTGGAATATTGGGAGTATTCAAATATACGCAGTTTATCGTAGACACTTGTAATCAGATTTTTCATTTAGAATTGCGAAGTCCGGAGATTTCTTTACCGATAGGAATCTCTTTTTTCACTTTTCAGGCGGTCTCATATGTTTTGGATGTCTATAGGGGAAAGGTAAGAGCCCAGAAGAGCTTTTGGAAGGTGTTGTTATACATTTCCTTCTTTCCGCAGTTGATTGCAGGGCCGATTGTAAAATATAGAGATATCGAGAAGGCAATTGATGACCGAAAGCAGGATGTGACAAAGACGGCTCTTGGATTGCGCAGATTTATCTGTGGTTTAGCAAAGAAGGTGTTAATTGCAAATGCGATGGCAATGGTTGCAGATGCAGTGTTTAACACAGAGGTACAGAATGTAAATATTATAGTTGCCTGGATAGGTGCAATTGCCTATATGTTCCAGATATATTATGATTTTAGTGGATACAGCGATATGGCAATTGGTTTGGGTAAGATGTTTGGATTTGATTTTTTGGAAAACTTTCAGTACCCATATGCGTCTTCTAGTATTCAGGAATTTTGGCGTAGATGGCACATTTCATTGTCAACTTGGTTTAAGGAGTATGTGTATATTCCGTTAGGCGGTAATCGAAAAGGAAAAGGAAGAGCAGCCTTGAATCGTTTGATGGTGTTCTTTTTGACTGGCTTGTGGCATGGTGCGAATTGGACATTTGTGTTATGGGGAGTATATCATGGTCTTTTATTACTATTTGAAGAATATGTACCAGTGGTAAGAAGGATGCCTAAATGGCTGTCCCGCGTATATACTTTGATAGCGGTTTGTATCGGATTTGTGATGTTTCGTGCAGATACAGTGTCTCAGGGATTTTATATGATTGGGCAGATGTTTACCGGAATGTCTTTTGAGACAGCATCCATGAGCTTTGTATTACAACAAATGACACCATATTTTATTGTAATGTTGGCTGTGGCGATTTTAGCGGCAGGACCGTTACGTGGTGTTGCGGATAAAATTCGTGAGGAATTGTGTGGCGGTGAGAAGGAAGTGTCGAAGAAGTGGTCTGTGTTACAGGTGATACTCTATGTGATATCATTTATTCTGCTTGCATGGTGTATTCTTCGTCTGTCGGGAGGAACCTATAATCCGTTTATATATTTTAGATTTTAGTGGGGAGAAGGAGAAAACAATGAAAAAAATAGCGAATGTTTTTTATATTGTAATATGTCTTTCTCTGTGTGCAGCACCATTTGTTGGAATGACAGTAGCATCTACACATACGTCTACAGAGAATAGAGAAATGGCACAGTTTCCACAGTGGTCAGAGGATGGACAATGGAATCAGGAATATTTTCAAGATTTAGGTGAATACTTTAATGATCATTTTGCATTTCGCTCGCAGCTTGTAATGGCAGATTCCGTAATTCAAAGTAAATTATTTGGTGTCTCGAACATGGATACCGTAATTGTGGGAGAAGAGGGATGGTTGTACTACTCTTCTACTTTGCCTGATTATTTAGGAAGGAATGGGATGTCACAAAGAGCAATCTTTAATGCGGCAAATAATCTTTCGTTAATGAAGCGGTTTGTGGAAGCAAGAGGTTCAAAGTTTTTGTTGACGATTGCACCGAACAAGAATTCTCTGTATGGTGAAAATATGCCTTATTATAATGAGTTGAAGGTGAGTTCTGAGAAAAATATAGAGAAGCTTGAGCAGGAATTGAAAAATATGCAGATTCCTTATGCGGATTTGTATGTTGCATTTTCCGAACAAAATGAAATTCTATACTTAAAGAAGGATTCTCACTGGAATGAAAAGGGAGCAGTGCTGGCATATAACACCATTTTGGATGGGTTAGAGTATGAGCATGAAACCTATGAGACGGTGGAAAATATTCGGACAAAAACAGAATATGGTGATTTGAATCAAATGATGTATCCACTTCCGTTTGAACCGGAGTGGAATTATAGTTATGATAAAGAACTTGTATACACATATGTGACCGACACACAAAGTGTAGAGGAGCCATGGATTGAAACGGTGAACGAAGCCGGAATGGAGAGTATGTTGATGTTCCGTGATTCCTTTGGAAATACGCTTCTTCCATATATGGCAAATGCTTTTTCTAAGGCATATTTCTCTAAGTCTGTTCCGTATAAGCTGGAGGAATATATGACTGCATATTCACCAGAGTATGTTGTGGTGGAAAAGGTGGAGCGTAATCTTGCTGATTTTGCCAAGGAACCACCGGTTATGGCAGGTTTGGTCGTAGATGTGAATGTACCAGAACAATTGATAGAAACCCAAACAACAGTAGAGTTCAAGACCGCTGAAGCGGATGTGGATTATTGGGAAGTAACAGGTATAGTGGATGAGGACTATATACAAAGGGATAGCCGGGTCTATGTGGTAATTCTTACTGGTGAAGAGGTTCTTTGCTATGAAGCATTTACGGTGACAGAGGATGATGTGGACAACGGATATAAATTGTATATTCCAAAAAGCAATGTTATGACAGATGATATTCAGCTTGCTGTGTTGGTGCAAAATAAAGATATACAAAAGGTGGCATCTGTGACAATAGAGGATGTAAGTCTTTTGGAGATAGAATGATATAGGATAAAAGAAATGAAGAAAAAGATTTTTTTGTTGTGTTCTTTGGTTATGGTTTTCGTGCTGATGGGCTGTGATAGGAATACAACACAGGTTACAATTGAAGATGGATATACGACAACTTTGGTAGAGGTGCCACAGGGACAGCGGGTTATGGATGCATTAGAGGAAGCGGAGATTACATTATCGGATAAGGATGTGGTAGAACCTTCTCTTGAATATGTATTGGATGAGAAGAATTCTATAATCGTCATACAACGTTATGCACAGGTGGAAGTAGTGACAGAGGAAACAGTTAAGGCGGTTGAATTAACTGGAAAAACTGTGGAGGATGCTATTGCTGATGCGGGTGTAGAATTGTTAAAAAATGATCATGTAAATCATTCTTTGAAGGCATATCTCGTAGATGGTATGACCGTTTCCATAGCGCATCGTATAGAGATTTCATTGAAGGTAGATGGAAGAAAAGAGCAGTTCCTGACTCAATCAGATACGGTAGAAGAGTTTTTGGAAGAACAGGATATTGTGTTGAGAGAACTAGATCGTGTTAGCCCAGCATTAAATAGAAAGCTTACAGATGGTACATCTGTGGTGGTAAAAAGAGTAGAGGTTAAAGAAATTACAGAAGTGGAACCCATTATGTTTGAGACGGAGGTTCGCTATTCGAATGGTATGATGGTAGGAACTAGCAAAATTACAACAAATGGTGTCAACGGTGAAAAGAAAGTGACATATCGCGTTGTTTATGTAGATGGACAAGAGGAAAGTCGGGAGATTGTAACAGAAACAGTATTGAAGGATGCAATTACTCAAGTAGTGGTAAAAGGATCTAAGTCAAAAGGAAAGACGATTGTTTCGAAGGAAAAGGTATATGACTGTGATGGATCTGGTCATGGTTATTATATCATTACCTATTCAGATGGATCGGTAGAGTATGTGGATTTTTAATATAGAAAAGTACAGAAGGGGCTTTTGCAAAATAGGTAATTAGAAATTAAGGGAAAAATTAAGGGAAAATTAGATTCTGCCAATTAATTAATTCAGCATATATTCCGATAAAAATAAAGTAGGGTATTTTACAAAATGTGAGGAGAATAGATTATGTTGGTAGTATCTCATAACTTAATGGCAATGAATGCGAACCGGCAATTTAATATAGTGACAAAGAGTAAAGCAAAGTCTAACGAGAAGCTCTCGTCAGGATATCGTATCAACCGTGCAGCGGATGATGCGGCAGGGCTTTCGATTTCGGAAAAAATGCGCAATCAGATTCGTGGTTTAAATCAAGGCTCAAAGAATTTAAATGATGGAATTTCATTTTCGAATGTGGCTGAGGGTGCATTGCAAGAGGTTCATAATATTTTGGGACGAATGAAAGAACTGTCCGTACAGGCGGCGAACGACACCAATGCGTTAGAGGATAGACAAGCGATTCAGGATGAATTAGATTGTCTTAAAAAAGAGATTAACCGTATCAGTAGAAATACAGAATTTAATGGATATAAAATTTTTCAGAAGGATTATGCAATAGAATTTAGCGATGATATTCAGGTGGTGCAGATATTTGATGCGAACAATGGGGATCCGTCAGATCCAGATTCTTATGGTGGCATTATAGTAGACGGAGTTACCCGTATTGCGTGGAAAGATATAGATCCGGATATGGTTTATCAGGATGCAACTACTGGTGAGACGATGTTTAAGGCAGGAACTTATCAAGTGAATGCAGGTGGCTGCACGCTTACAATCGAATGTGAAGAAGGTAGCAGACCACCAGAAATCACAACACAGTTTCCGGTAGAGGCAAGTTCTGCAGGAATTACGGTGGCAGGAACGTTGATATCCTGGGATGATGTGTTGGATGAAGAAGATGAGAGTATTAACAACTCTTTGCATGAAGGAACCTATCATTTTAGTTATAATGGTGGTGAGGGTAGTTTTACCGTTGATGAGTGTAGCAGTCTGCAGGATGTGATTAGCGGTATCAATTATAGAAATGACAGATTTGATAGAAAATACACGAATGTATATAGTGGCTATTATCAGACACAAGCCGTAGATATTGTAGATACTGGTAGCAAAATGCAGGTGAATCAAAGCATTTATAATGCAATTGCAAATAATCAGGATTTGTCTGCCACTCTGAAGGCGGATGAGGATGGAATTTGGGTTGTCGATGCAGATGGTAATGACGTAGCGAATTCAAAGAAAACGTGGGCAGATTTAGGAATCAATAGTTGGGATTCCGGTAGTGATATTTCAAATGCCAGAAAGTATACATATAATTACAATCAGAATGGATATGACATTCAATTTGATTTCTTTTTGACAACAGAAACAAGTTTGGAGTCAGTAATACAAGGTATTAATGATGCGGATATATCAGATAGGAATATCAAAACAAACAATGAAACTACCCTGCAATTTACTGCTGGTTCTTGTGTTTTGGATGGTGTAGTCAAATCTCAGAATAACACATTGTCCATTTACGAAGAAGCTGCATTGGGAAGAGATTTTGATGTACAAAGCGGGGAACTTCAAGCAGAACAGTTAGTCTATGATGAAACAACGGATAGTTTTTCATTGGTTTATAATAATGTCAATACGGGTGTGCCTGAATTAGAGTATGATTCAGTGTCTGTGACTAGTAAGGATACATTGAAGGATAATGTGGAGGTTTACCTAGACTACCTTTCTTCTAGAGAAGTGCAGAAATTAATTACGGGTGCTGCTGACATCTCCAACGATTCCTTAGAAGACGTATTAGGAGCTGGAAAAATTCAACACAATAATTATTTTTCGGAAGATATTGATATTGATTCTACAATGAATAAGACGAATAACCTAAAAGAGGGAACACATCCTGGTGTATCCGTAGATTTTTCGGGATTTGGAACGGATTATGAGTGGTATGATTTGTTGGGAACGGGATTTAATTCTACTTGTATGACATGTGACAATCACTATAGTGTAATGTTTACCTATGGAACATCGGATGCTACTACTAGTCAGGGATATGGTTATCAAAAAAGCTCTGATGGACAGGGAAATTATATGTTGCAGATTGATATCAAGTCTATGGTGGATCAAGGGATTCAGACCGGCGACCAATTGGCAAATGCATTGGTGAATGTAATGAGAGAAAGCAGTTTTGATTTTCATTTTACCCAATATGCGGCTAGTGGTTCAGAGTTTTATATCTGTGATAATCGAACAGCTAGTGACAGCCAGGCACAGAATGCTACATTTGATACGGCACCATATGAGGTTGGCAATAGTGTAATTGACATACGTATGGTTGAGAATGGCAGCGGAAGAAGTATGAGTTTGGCTTATACATATGATGTGTCAACAAGTGCAACGGCAACTGCCTCAGCCCAAGTGGCTACAGATGGAGAATATGTTGCAGATGGTAATGGGGGATACAAGAAATATGTAGAGTCTGATTATTATGATAGTACAGGTGCACTTTTGCCAAGTGTTTCGGTAGCACCTGAACGCTATAATATTACGCTTACCAACAATGTGACTTCATGGGATGATTATTATGACAATGTTATGAAGGACATTGCGGATAATTCCAAAATTGCATTAAATGCTACAGATTATGATTACGTGTCATATGTAGCCAATGAGAGACCAAATTCTGCAGTGGTTTCCACCTTTGATTTTGAAGTTGTTGAAAATGGTGGTAAGGGATTTTGGATACAGTCGGGTGCTAATGCTGGAGAAGGATTGGCAATGTATTGGGACACATTTTCTGCTTATACATTAGGGGTTGGAAATGTTAATGTTTTGTCGCATACTGCGGCTAGTAGGCTGATAGATAATGTAGATGGTGCAACGAAGAAGATTAGTGCTATTAGAAGTGCTTTTGGTGCTTATACCAATCGAATGGAATATATGTATGCGAATAATACAAATTATTCTGAAAATCTTCAGAAGTCAGAGTCTGGTATCCGAGATACCGACATGGCAGAAGAAATGGTTGGATATAGCAAGAATGCTATTCTACAGCAAATAGGGCAATCCATGATTGCACAGGCGAACCAACAGCATCAAAGTGTATTGAATTTAATGCAATAAATTAAGCTCTAAAGCAGTTATAGTTAATAAGGTGCTTTAGAGCTTTTTGCTTGTTTGATGTAATTGGTATGATGTTTTATTAAATATAATTCACCAATTCTTCCACAGTCTTTCTCTTTGGTGCTTCGCATTCCTGATTTGGATAACCCATAGCAATCAGTGCAGCAACCTTCTGACCCTCTGGTAAGGAAATTGCCTTTGCAATCTTGTCCTCATCAAAGATACCAAGAATGACAGTTCCAACGCCCATATCATGGGCAGCAAGACAAAATGTCTGTGATGCGATACCAGCATCGAACATTTCCCAACGGTCTTCCTTGGATGTTGTGTAGCTTCCGTCCTTTTCATAACCGCAGCGCTTTTCAATCATGCTGACAACCACAAGCTGTGGTGCGCGGCTAATAGTCTTTTGATTAAATTCAAAATCTAATACACAATTATCTGCAATTTCCTTCAAAATGTCCTTATTCTCAACAATGTGATAACGGCTAATCTGGGTATTTTTCCAGGATGGTGCCATACTGGCTGCTTCAACGATTGCATTTAATGTCTCACGCGCCACGGGTTCTTCTTTGAATTTGCGGATGCTTCGTCTTGTCTTGATACATTCTAGTGCTTCCATAGTAGTACCTCTCTTTCTGTTCAATAGATTTTGCATACTTCAACATAAGCTTGTGGAGCTTCATAATTGCTTATATTGATATATCGGCTAGTAATAGGATACCACATAAAATGCTCTAAGTGTAGCTGAAAATGTATGCACTGGACAAGAAAAATGTGCATACTTTAATAATAAGTAAAGAGAACGGGTGAATCGTTATGGCGTTTGAACATATTAATATCCGACAGATTGTGACGACATCTCTTTCAAAGGATGCTATCATTATAGACGTTAGAAAAGCAGAGAGCTTCCGAACAGGTCATATTCCTATGGCGGTGAATTTACCGCTGGTGCGAATTGAGAAAAATCAGGTGACAATGCCAAAGAGCAGAACGCTGATTGTATATTGTGATACGGGCGGTGCAAGCGTGCAGGCAGCACGCTTGCTAGATGAAATGGGTTATCAGGTCATAAATTGTGTGGGTGGATTAAGAAATTACACAGGCTCCCTGACAAAGGGATGATTTTCAGAGACAAAGGATTACTTTGTGTATATGAA
>CAYTOQ010000100.1:0-7589 GCA_964439445.1 uncultured Clostridium sp.
AGTAAGATGTGCTAATTCATCTACGTTTAACGAATCCTTATCTGCTACCCATTCTACCAGATAGACGCTAGAAGTTACTCCCCCTTCTTCGCCTAACAACGCCAACACATTACACGTCAGATTTGGTAATCCACTATCTTCCCATTCCTGATTTTCCACGCAGGCTTTACTAAGCCAGGTAACTGCTTCTTCTTTTCTATTGGTTTCTGCTGCTTTTGCTTGAATCGGTAGTAGATTCAGCAATATGGCTACTATTAACAAGCAACAGAATGTCAACTTGTGTTTTTTTTGATATAATGCTTTCATTTCCTTTCCCTCTCATTCATTATTTCAGGTTGTATTGCAATATACAGAAAACATCCCTGATGGATATTTCCCAACAATTCTGCATTATACTATATTAATCGCATTACTTCAACCCAAACCAACACTTTCGAACATCTTGCCACCAGTCTTGTTTTAAAACAAAAAATCACAAAACCAACTCCATCTTCCCCTACAACAACAAAAAGGGTGGTTTCTGAGATGCAAGCATTTCAAAAACTACCCTTTCCTTATAAGGTAAAAGCCCTACATATTTTCACTTTGATACTGTATCATTCTACTTTTTTCAACACCATATCCATTTATACCCCGTTTTCTTTTATTTATGTTCCGGAAAACGAATTATGACCTTGAACAAATCTCCATCTAGCTGAATCTCAAATTCACCGTTCTGCAATCTTGTCAAATCCTTCGCAATGGAAAGTCCCAATCCACTACCCTCCGTGGTTCTCGAAGAATCTCCTCTGGTAAATCGCTCCATCAATTCATCTGCACTAATATTTAGTGGCGCCGCTGATACATTTTTCAGCGTAAATGTCACCACTCCTGCATCCTTTTCCAAATCTGCGTAAACTCTCGTTCCCTCTAACGCATACTTGTAGATGTTTTGTAACACATTCTCAATAATGCGGAACAATCGCCTTCCATCAGCTAGTACCACCGCTGGTTCCTTTGGATAGCTGGCGATAATGGTCAGATTTCGCTTCTCATACTTGTCCTCAAATTCACCTAACGCCTGCTTCATCAACTCATCAAAGGTAAGTGGCATCATTTCTAGCTCAATATTTCCAGAGGTTGCCTTCGCGGCTTCTACTAGATCCTCGGTTAACTGCTTTAATCTCTGAGTTTTCGCATCTAGCACGTCAATATAGTGCTTGGCATCCTCGCCCTGTATATCTTCCTTCTTCAACAAATCAATATAATTGATAATCGAAGTAAGCGGTGTCTTCAAGTCATGGGACACATTGGTAATCAGCTCCGTCTTCATACGCTCATCCTTCAAGGATGTTTCCACCGCATTCTTTAATCCATCACCGATGTGGTTAATTCCATCTGCCAAATCGCCAAACACACTTACCTTTTCGTTAATCTCAACCTTGGCATCCAAGTTACCCTTGGTGATTTCATTTACTCCCATAGTGAGTTTATCAATATCCTTGACTACCCAAACCACCACAAAAAGTGCAATTGCCTGTAAAATCAAGAAGATGAAAAAAGCTTGTTCTGCATGTGCAACAGAATCCACACAAATTAATACTACAATTAGCTCAACAACCATAAAGATAACAAATGCCAACAATAGCTTTCTCGTACCTTTGATGCCGTAATAAGCTTCCTTGCAACAGGTCCATACCTTTGTAATCCATGCCATAAATGCCGATTGCTTCTTAGGAGTCGTATCCTCTAAAGCTTCCTCACTTATAACTTTATTTTTATTCTTAGCTTTGTAAACAATAGCTTTCACCAGCTTCACAATCAACATACGGTTCCACAGGTTATGCGCCTTCATTCTTCTAGCAAAACTTAATGTTAACACCATAAACGCGAATCCAAAAGGAAGTGCTCCTCCCCCTACACACACACACATCAACTCCAGCGAGGTGTCATATAGCATCCAATCAAATGCCACCGCTGCTACAAATGCCGCTGCGAACAGAATCACCAAAGAAATAAGAAGCCATATCTCTGTATAAAAGCGGTCAAAGAAATTCAAAGAAATTTCTGTATCATCCTTACATGTTTTACCGGTTGTTCGGATCAACCATACCGCCTGTATGAGCAGCAACACAAAACTAACCACAGCTAATATTGCCAAGGCCAAGCTATACTGTGCAAGCCATGAATATTCTTTACAATGTCGTACTATAGAATAATACTGTACATCCCATATATTTAAGGTCTGTGGTGAAAAACCAAGATACAAAAAAGCTCCTGTCGGATATTCGGCAAAGCATTCCTCGACTACACTCACATCCTCCAAATCTGTCACATTTCCACTATGTGTCTGAATCACATCGCCGGATGTCAGCTTTTCAAAGCCATACCAAATTTCTGCTTCCTTTACCATCTCCGGCTCTTCCATATTCGTATAGCATTTCGAATCATCCTCTCGGAAATAAAACATTATATCTCTTTCCGTAATATCCTTTAAATGACTATCTGCAACAATTACATTATTGTAGATATAACATGCCTGACCTGCTATTTCCTCCAAACTGTTGTTGTAGCTTTTCAATAGAGGAATCACTAGACTATTGTACTGTGTTCCATCCTCCTCCATTAGCTGTATAAATCCTAATAGCTCTTCTGTACTATAAGTATAATAATTTATAGGAGAGAAATAGTCATCCAAAGTAGAATAATATATTTCCTGTTCTGGGTCATAAACTGCGTAGGATGTCAGGTTATATGGTGTAATTACCACCTCTGTGCTATCCGCATTTACTTCTTCCGAATCTGTGTCCTCTTCCGCAACCTCTGTCGTTGCTTCCGCATTATCTTCTTCTACCACTTCCGTAGTAGCATCTAAGCTTTTGCTACTTTCTCTCTTGGTGGTCACTTCATAATTTTCAAAAATGAAATATGCCTCTTCCGAAAAATTATCGGAAAAGCGATAGTCGGTATTTTGTAAGCCGTCATTTTCAAACAATGCTCGAAAGCTTTCCTCATCAAAGTACAGATAATCACTGACTGTATCACTTGCCAGATATGCTACCATTTTCTCATAGTCATCTAGTTCCCTGTCTTCTAGAGAAACAACATCCTTTATCTCATAATCTGTCATTTCTTCCAGACAATCTGCCTCAAATACATCATTATAAGACGCCTCACCCATACTAAATGCATCATAATAATGCACAGCTTGTTCGGACATATCTAATATGGATATTTCTTCCTTCGAAACATCATAGCAATCCATTTCATCAATGTTGTTTAACAGTGTGCTTATTTCAACAAAAAGTTCATTCTGATATTTATATGTCTCATCATACTTTGAAGCAGGATTTATAATAATATCCGGCCCAAAGGTTCCCACCGCATATATTGTTAACATGACACTCACACAAAATGTGCAAAATGTTACCATACATAAAAATCCACGAAAATGTTTTCCAAAAACAGAATATGACAACTTATTTGTTTGCTTTTTTTCTTCCATAATGACTCCTTTCTCTACTGTTTCTTATCCATTCGGTATCCAACGCCCCACATTACCTTAATGTAATCTGGATTCTTTGGATCAATCTCAATCTTTTCCCGAATTCTGCGAATATGTACCGAAACGATATTGTCTGTTGCATACGCATCCTCCTCCCAGATTCTTTCATAAATCTGAGACGACGAAAATACGGTTCCCACATTTTCCATCAACAACTGCAAGATTTTGAATTCTGTTGGCGTAAGCTTTCTTGGCTCTCCATCCACTGTAACAAGCTTTTGCTCCCGGTCCATCGTAATGGCACCATTTACTAGCACATTGTCATTGCCAGTCTCCATACCGCCAAGCTGGGTATAACGGCGAAGCTGTGACTTTACTCTTGCCACCAGCTCTAACGGGTTAAATGGCTTCGTAATGTAATCATCCGCACCAACATTTAATCCGAGAATCTTATCCACATCTTCTGACTTTGCGGAAAGCAGAATAACCGGAATGGAGCTTTCCTCTCGCAGCTTAAGTAACGCGTGGATTCCATCTAGCTCTGGCATCATAATATCTAAAACCACCAGATGAATTTCCTTCTCCTTCATAAGCTGTAGTGCTTCCTTCCCATTGTAAGCAGGTACGATATCATATCCCTCCTGCTTTAGATAAATGGAGATTGCCTCTACTATTTCTTTGTCATCATCGCAAACTAAAATTGTCATATTTTTTCACCTCATTTCTACTATACGGCAAGCTAAGCATTTTCGCAAGTAATAGCAACACCATAATACATGTCTCCCTATATTTCATTGCTTCTGGCTCATCTTTTGTGCATTACCTTCTGAGCTTTCCTTACCCTCTTATGACCGTTTGCTTTCAAAGTGTATATTACAGGAGAATGTTTACGAAAATGTCAAACGAAAAATGAAGAAATTCTTACAAAAAGAAATTGTAGGTTGGGATGCGATATAGTACAATGAAATAGCATAAAATAAACATAATCTTTTTTCATTTATTCGTATATCAATATTACCCCGATTTAATAAAATTTTTACGCATTGCTTTTGTGTATTTCTATACGCCCAATTACAACACGTATTGACGTGATACGTATATTGTTTTATAATACAAAGGAGATAAGTATGCCAAATAAACCAAAAGAATTAGAACGAATCTTATTAGCAGATGGTTGGATTTGCAAAGCACAAAAGGGCTCTCATAAACATTTTGTGCATCCATCTAAACCTGGAAAAGTAACCGTCCCTTTTCATAACAGAGACATCCCAAAAGGAACTGAGCATAATATTCTTAAAACTGCAGGTTTACTATAGTTGCCTAATAAAAAGGAGGTTTTTTATGTTATCAATATATCCAGCATGTTTTTATAAAGAAAAAAATGGCTATTCCGTTATATTTCCTGATTTAAACTGTTCAACTTGTAGTGATACATTAGAAAGCACAATGGAGTATGCCATCGACTGTTTAGCAGGTTATATATACACCGATTGGCAAGACGGAATTACACCACCGCCACCGTCTAATATATCCGATATTGACCCAGAAGAAATTGCAAAAGAATTAGATTTTACCTACGAAGAAGCTTTTGTTAATATGGTATCTGTGGATGTAACAGCTTATGCAAAGGAACATTTTGAAAAATCAGTAAAGAAAACATTGACAATCCCCATGTGGCTTAACAAGTTAGCCTTAGAGAATAATGTTAATTTCTCACAGGTCTTACAAGAAGCACTGATTCAAAAATTATTGGGATAAGAAAAATTTTATCTACAGCATTTCTACAAAATAGTAGTAGAATATCTATGAAACAAAAGTAGACCTCCGATAGTTAGAGTTCCTAACCATCGGAGGTCTACTTAATGAAAATATATAGGTTTATCCCTTTTTCACATTAACTGTCTTATTTCCTTTATTCTTAAAGTATGTTTTGTATTTATTTACCATTTTCTTAGGTACTTTAATAGTAAGATTCTTATTGGTTCCCTTTAATGCATTTTTACTAATGGACTTCTTAGTAAGCTTTGTAGACTTAATTGTGATTGTCTTAAGATTTTTACAACCCTTAAATGCATTCTTGCCAATGATTGTCAAATCCTTTGACTTAATTGTAACCGACTTTAAAGCCTTACAATTTTCAAATGCGCTCGCTTTAATCTCCGTCACACCAGTATCTACTGTAACCTTTGTAAGCTTCGTACAGTTCTTAAATGCATTTTTCCCTACTGTTGTTACCGTCTTTGGAATGGTAATCTGTGTTACTTTCTTATTTCCCTGAAATGCTTTGTCAGCAATGCTAGTTACCGCATATGTAATTCCATCTACGGTTACCTGTGCCGGAATGCTAACCTTCTTTGCACTTGCATCGCTTGTTCCCGTATATTCTACCGTTGGATTCGCTGCATCAGAAGAAGTAACCTTTACCGTACAAGCGTTGGTTATGTCTGTTAGGATTGTACCTGCTACCGCCGGAGTCGATGCAACTTGTTCTGGGGTTACTGTTGGCTGTTCCGGCGTTACTGCTGGTTGTTCTGGGGTTTCAGTCGGTGGAGTCGATTCTTCAGCATTAGAAGTTTTAACTGCAATTCCATTTTCAATCGCCCATTTATATGCATAGGAATCTTTATCTGCATATATCGTTGCATTTTCCCCACACTCATCAAATGCACACCATACTATATCTTCTACACTTGATGGTATTGTAATATCATTTAAATTACTACATCTGTAGAATGCATACCCTCCTATACTTTTCACACTAGACGGAATTATTATACTTGTCAAACCACTACAACCATAAAATGCAGATTCACCTATAGATGTTACACTCGATGGTATTTCTATATCCTTCAAACCACTACAACCGTAAAATGCATAATTAGATATTGTTGTCACATCGGATGGAATTTTTGTGTTTTTACAACCGAGTATCAATGAGTTATCCCTTATAATTGCATTACAATTATTTCTGCTATCATAAATCGTATTTGCACTATCAACAGTAATACTATCTAAAGAACTACATTCAGCAAATGCTAAATAATCTATACTCTTCACACTCGATGGTATTTCTATACTGCTTAAACTACTACATTCTCTAAATGCATACCAGCCGATACTTTTCACACTAGACGGAATTGTTATACTTGTCAAACCATTACATTTATAAAAAGCTTTCCCCCCTATGGCAATTACATCAGATGGAATTTGGGTATTTTTGCAGCCTTGTATCAAAGTATTTGTTGCACTCTCAATTATTGCATTACAATTATCTCTACTATCATAAATCTCATTTTCAGCATCAATATTAATAGTATTTAAAGCACTGCATTCACTAAACGCATACCAGCCGATACTTTCTACACTTGATGGTATCTCTATACTCGTTAACGCTGTACATCCACTGAACGCGTACTCGCCGATACTTTCCACACTCGACGGTATCTCTATACTTGTTAAACCTGTACATCCATTAAATGCATAATTAGATATTGTTGTCACATCGGATGGAATTTTTGTGTTTTTACAGCCAGTAATTAAAGTATTTGTTGCACTCTCAATTATTGCATTACAATTTTCTCTGCTATCGTAAATCTCATTTTCAGGATCAACGATAATTGTACTTAATGAAACGCATTTTTGAAACACAGAACCCCCTATACTTTCCACGCTTGATGGTATTTCTATACTAATTAAAGCTGTACATTCACCAAAGGCAGCTCCTTCAATATTGGTTACGCCCGATGGTATTTCTACACTCGTCAATCCTGTACATCCATAAAATGCATGTGCTCCGATATTTGTTACACTCAATGGTATCTCTATATTCGTTAAACCTGTACACCCATAAAATGCGTCTTGTCTTATGCTAGTTACATCAGATGGTATCTGAGTATTTTTACATCCCACCACTAATTCATTACTTGCAGTCTCAATTATCGCATTACAATTATCTCTACTATCATAAGTTACATTTTCCGAATCTACAATTATACTACTTAAGGAAGTACAATTCATAATCACAGAAGAATCTATACAACTTATACTTGCTGGAATCTTTATACTATTCAAGTTATAACACCATTGAAATGTATACATACCAAGC
>CAYTOQ010000100.1:7689-9457 GCA_964439445.1 uncultured Clostridium sp.
TGGAATCTTTATACTATTCAAGTTATAACACCATTGAAATGTATACATACCAAGCGTTGTCACACTCTTCCCATCAATCGTATCTGGTATCACTAATTCTGTTTCGCTTCCTATATAACCTACAATTTCAATTGTATCATCAGACGTATCATTCGCTGTACCATTCTCTAACACCTGATACTGATACCCATCCGCTGTTACCAAATCCTCTGCTTCTGCTACTATGCTATTTCCACACAAAGCAACTATACTTAGTAACCCGACGATACTAAATAACTTCTTCCTCATTCTTTTTTCCATTTGTTTCTTCATGTTCTTCCTCCTCACTTCTCTTAAACTTTGTTAAAACCTCTTCTATACAAAAAAGAAGCACTTTATAAGACACCTAATCTGTTAGACATCCATAAAATGCTTCTTTTTCTATCATATATTCTATCCAAAACACAACAAACAAAAGAAAAGCCTACATTAAGCTTCTCTTCTCTTCTCTTCTCTTCTCTTCTCTTCTCTTCTCTTCTCTTCTCTTCTCTTACTAGATTATTTGCTGTTTTCATATTTTTTGCAACCCTTTAATTTCTACTTTAACTAGAAGTATTGTATCACAAAATATTGTAAAAACATACTTCTTTTTTATCTTAACTATTGGTCAGTTCCTTACAAATCGCTTCTATGTCATACTCTGGCCCATATCTCTTTGCGATCTCTACAATACGACGAATCTCATCTTCCGTAGTTTCCAGTTCCTGTGCTATCTCAGAAAGAGATTTTCCTTTTTCTAGCTTTTTAAAGACCATTCGAACTAAAGTATTTGCTTGACCTTTTGCCTGCCCTTCGGCAAGACCTTTTGCTAGACCTTCACTATAAGCATCCTTCTTCGTATCATCCAACAAAACCTGCAACGTCATATATTCACGCCTCCATTCTTCACTTGACTTGACGCGGTCTACTTCTCGCTGCAACTCTTCCACAAACTCACCTTCCGCAGCCAAGCCATTAAATATTTTCATTACCTGCTTGAATTCCTCATTCACATCACCAAGATGCCCTATGGTATTCACAAACACTTTCTCTGTTCCATCCATAAGCTCTAACTCCGGAATCTGCTGACACACGTTGCGAAACCGATATAAATATTGATCTTCATCAAATAAATCAAAGTTACAGATAAAAATAACCAGACAATGATTCAACTCATCATAACTAGCACCCTTCTGTAACAAATCTAAATCAATCAAATCCTGATAATATCTGCTTCTCTTAACCAGACCAGGTCTCTTTGTCACCTGCATTTCCAAGTTATAGATAGTATGCGAATCATCCTCTAATATAATATCCAATCGCACACTTTTCGCATCATAACGAATATTGATATAATGCTCACATACTGGATAGGAAACTGATTTTATTTTGCAACCTAATACTACTTCTAAAAACCTCTTTGCTAATTTCTCGTTCAGCATTACCTTGCTAAAGATAAAGTTATCCGCTATCGTCAACTCATCAAATGTCTTCTTATTACTCATATTATTTCCTCCTTATTATATTAAATTATTATTCTTGACGCAACCTGGGTTTATAAATTACGCCCTCAAAAGTATACTTTTGTTACATTTAATATAGCAGGTAACCTTGAGCATAAATGCCTAAAAATTGCTCTGAACAAAAGAAAAATTACTAAAAGCCATAGCAATTTGGAGAAATAAAAAATCTAATAACAAAGGACCTTCCAGTTTAGAAAACTCTAAACCAAAAGGTCCTTGTTCCATAT
>CAYTOQ010000101.1:0-9453 GCA_964439445.1 uncultured Clostridium sp.
AAGAAATATCGTGTCCCTATAAGACTAACAGCAAAAGGTGAAAATATTGCCAACCAGATTGACAAACAAGCCACTCAAGCTGTAGAAGCGGTAGGACAAGGATTAACAGATGAAGAGCGTGAAATTTTTTATAAATCCCTTACTATAATTTCCGAAAATCTCAAAAATTATCTAAATGAATAATATAGTAATGCTTTTTCCGGCGCAAACTCTGGCAAGCTACAATTACGCCGTTCCTACCTATATAGCCTCTTCTCTTGTTTATAGATATGTTCTTGACTATCTAGCTACTCCATACGATATTCCAGCCATTCATAGATTAATCTAGTTCCCTCTGCAATATTATCTGGCAACAGGGCTCTTGCTACTAGTTTCACATCTTCCTCCGGATGCTCTACTTGTCTTAAATGAGCATAATCTCCATCAATTTTCTCTACCACATATAGAATCGCTTCCATAATTACCTCCTTCTGTCTTCACCTTCCATATTTCTTCTTGTATGCATCCACCTCTGCTTGTGAACGAGCCAATTCTGCATACATCAATTTCCCTGTTTGTGGATTTCGAAATCCGACTGTCATTTCACCAGTACAGATACTCTTATCCACTTCTATCATAAAATCTTTACACTCTTCTGGTACCGACATACTTTTTTCTCTTTTCCGAAACAAACCCATATCACTTCTCCTACATAAACAACTGATTCACAATTCTTTGTGTCAAATTCACTTCAAATCATAAAACAAACTTTTGCTACTTTAACATCATACCTCACGATAATCTGTCTGGCAAGCCTTAGCCAATGCATTTAATTTTTGTTCTGTTTTCGCATAGTTTTTCAATGACAACTTTTTTTGTCAAAAAGTATTGACAAAGATAGTTGTCAATGCTATTATAACCCCATGACAAAGATAATTGTCAATTTGCAAACACAAATTGTCAATATAAAAATATTTGTTGTCAAACGGCTCCAATGCAGATTCATAGCGCTGGGATCCTGCATCAGCCACATTTGCGTATCACGAAGCAAGAAAGGATGTTGATTATATGCCATTATACAACCGACTGAAAGAATTTCGAGCCAAAATTTCGGTAAACCAACAGGAAATGGGTGCCTTAGTAGGAGCTTCCAGACAAACCATCAGTTTGATTGAACGTGGAGACTACTCTCCATCCGTTACTTTGGCGCTCAAAATTGCAAAGGTCTTTGATGTTCCGGTAGAAGATATTTTTGATTATGTAGAAGAAGATGAAGATATGGGAGGTAATGAAGAATGAGTAAGAATAACAAAGTGAAAGTTGATAGTCCTGAATATAACAAGAAAACAAAAAATATATTTGCTATCGTATTAATCGTTTCCTTTGCCATTGGTGGCTTTGTCGGATGCTTTGGTGCGGCAGCAACCAATTTTTTCAAAGATGATTTATCCAATCTTGGAAGTCTTATCAACGAAAAGCTTCCTTTTTTTCAAATTAATATTATGCCTTTTATCATTCTTGCATTTACTTTAATATGTTTTATATTAGGTGAGATTTGGCTAAAAAAGGCAAAGAAACAGATTGCTAAATGGGACGGTGAGGATGATGACCATATATGACCCTTTTTATGATTATCATTTATTTTGCAGGTATGTTTATTTCGCTTTCTCAACAAAGCCGAACAGTAAATGCTGTGAAAGAATATGCCCCTGAAAAAAAGGGTAGTGTATACGATATGAAATTCCAAAAGGTTTGGTACGAGAGCTGTGATGAAGCAGAACGACAGATTATTGGTGATGCTTCTAGGGATACCGTACGTTTTATGAATAGTGTATTTTCAGTTTTTCTCAACGTCACCATTATAATTGCCATGTTTATTCCAATTGGACTTTTATGCACCTTCTTTATCGGTGTTTTATGGTTAATTATGTCTTGTTATTATTCTCACTCTTGCAAGAAGCTAGAGCATGGCACAAAGTAAACCAAGGAGGTTTATATGGATTTTACACTTTATCTATGTTGTTTTCTTCCACTTATCATTTTGTTCATCACAAACTGGCGCGGGCAACAACAAGCTATACATCATATCAAAAGAACAAAAAAGAAAAAGGAGACTATGTATATGTTAGAATTAGCAAAACAATTTATCGGACAGGACTGTATTATATACTTTTTAGGTAGTTCAACCGTTAGTGGAGTGATTAAAGAAATTTCGGAAAGTGGAAATGCTATTTTAATTGAAAATGGTAAAGACATCGACTTAGTAAATTTGGAATTTGTTACTAGAATCCGCAAATATCCATTGAACAAAAAGGGAAAGCGAAAAGAGCTTATATTGGATTAATCTTACAAGTAATAAATGCAATTTTATAAACATTGAAAAGGGTCTGTCACACTAAGAAATAGTGCGACAAACCCTTTCTCATACTATACAGTTGTCACTTCTCTCTCATCCGGTAAATACTTCAGATACATATCCTCAGAAACCTCTTCTGTAATATCATTACAGTGCTCTCCAATTCGTTCCATACTGTGGAAAATGTTAGCAAAAATATTGGTGAACTCCGGCTTACATTTACCCTCCTTGATACGCTTCTTATGATTCTTACGAACGTTTTTCTCAAGCTTGGCAATACGCTTCATATTATGCTCCATATCTGCTACAGCAGACTTATCACCCGTCATAATTAAACTGATTGCATTATCATACATCACGGTAATCACATCAAAGCTTTCCTCAATTTCTTCCATTGCTTTTTTCGAGAACACAAAATCCTTCTCATCCTTTTCTCTTGCGCTTTCAAAAAGCTCCTTCATACACTTACTGATACGTTCCAAATCTTCAACGATATAAGTAAGCTCCATTGTATGGGCCGATTGCTCTTCATTCATATTTCCTGACGCAAATAATCCCATTAAATAGCTGTGAATATCTCCATGAATCGTAAACACGTACTTTGCCGACTTGTCAGCCTTCTTCATATTATCATAGCCGCCCTCTAACAGTGCAACCTTAATGTCATCAAAAAAGGTCTTAATGTGATCTGTATAATTTGCTATCTCCTTCGAAACCAAATTCAAAGCAAACACTGGTTGATTCATAACATTGACATCTAGGAACTTAGAGCCAATCTGCTCGCCCTTCTCGTCTGCCTTCTCTGGAAGCAATGCCATTACAATCTTAACCATTAACCAGATAAGGGGAATCCATATAATTGTATTTACCACATTAAATGCCGTATGGGCATTTGCAATCTGTCTTGCGATAACATCCACCTCATTACCAGTTGGTGAAATCATTTCTACCAGCTTTGTAAATGGTCCTAGAATAAACATAAAAAGAATGGAACCGGTAATATTAAAGATACTATGTGCGGCTGCAGTTCTCTTCGCTTCTCTTGGCTGACCAATACAAGCAAGCACTGCTGTAATCGTAGTACCAATATTACTACCAAACAAAATCGGTATCGCACCTTCTAAACCTAAAATAGACGATACTCCGTCCGGACCAGCCTGTGCAGCAAAATTTTGTAACACAGCAATGACTGCTGAAGAACTCTGTACAATCACGGTCATAACAGTACCAAGTAGCAAACCTAAAATTGGAATGTCTGCAACCTTACCAATCAAATCAAGGAACACCTGACTGTTTGCCAACGGTTTCATTGTAGAACTCATAGTTTCAATACCCACAAACAGGATACCAAAACCTAAAATTGTATTACCCACATTGTACGCAAACTCATTCTTATTTTTTGCAATAAATGCAGTCAAAAATCCAATAAAGATGATAGGGTACACATAGTCACCAATATCAAAAGCAATAATCTGTGCTGTCATAGTGGTACCAATGTTTGCACCCAAAATAATGGAAATTGCCTGTGGCAGCGTCATAAGCCCCGCACTGACAAAGCCAATCACCATAACGGTTGTAGCACTACTACTCTGAATCACCGCTGTCACCAATGCACCTGCTAAAACACCCATAATAGGATTCTTTGTAAGCAAGCCTAAAATGTAACGCATTCTTTCACCGGCAGCTTTTTGCAAACCATCGCTCATCATATCCATTCCATAAAGGAATAAAGCCAAGCCACCAAATAAACCAAACAATGTTGTCATCTCTTTTTACCTCGTACATCTTTCTTGTGCATTCTTTACACACACTCTTACTATTATCATTCGCTTTTTTTACTGTTTTAATGTAAATGAAAGCACTATATTATAATAGCACTTATTCGTAAAATTTGTGTTAAATCCTTGTAAAATTTCATCATACAAAAAGACTACCCACCCCAAACATCAATCGTCCAAGATGAATAGTCCAAATACATTCATGCTAATACATACTACGACAGCAAAGCCACCAATATATGCTCCACATCCAAAATCGGATGTGCAGATAATACCAGTTGCAAAGATTCAAAATTATTATACGAATGTTCTACCTCCTTAGAATACGCATGTGAAACAAATACCTGATCCTCATATAAAAATTCCTTGTGTTGCTTCAGCCAAAGTGCCACATCCAATTCCAATATCACTAAATATGAAATCACCGCAAACTTCACCTTGGTAAAGGCATCATAATCGTAAGCCGCTCCTAAGAAATAATTAAAAATGTAATATACCAGTATATGTTCGAACTCATATTCCTTCTCTTTATAGTAGCTAACAAATTCTTGATATGAAACCGTATAATTTCTAAGAAAACTATCCGTTTCTTCGCCTGGTTCTTCTTCCTGCACCATTCCCGCTGCCACCAACATGCTCTTCAAATTTTCTCTTCCATGCATAACATCCATACCCATAGATAAAAGTTCTGTCCACTCTTCCTTAATGGTTTCCAAACCTTCATACATATTCAAAATTTGCTTGAGCCACACTTCCTTTTCCGTTACGCGCTTATTGTACCTAGACGAAAATTTCATCCATTCTTTCTTTATCTTCTCTGCGTCAGAAGACTCTATTTTTTTACGATATTTTTCTACTGTCTTATGGATTTCCACATAGTCTTTCTTATCCATCAATTCCTGAATCCGATTACCTAACACCAGTACAAGTGCCGCCCGTTTCGCAATTGGATCCTGACGGTTTTGCAAAAGCTCAAACATCAACTGTCTGACCTCAAACAATGCATCATACAAGGGTTTATTCAATTTATTTTCATGTGTTTTTTTCCAAAATGCCAAAGATTTCACCGGTTCAATATGCTTTAAACCATACTCCTCATCAGTACCATCCTTACATATAAAGGTCATTTTCTCCTTTTTAGCAAGCATAATACGACTCGCTTCCGGGCAGGACATAGTAAGACTTACCTCTTTTAAGTCCTCAAACTCCTCAATATGTCTAGGAAAATTGGTACATGTCTCACAGAGACTTTTCTCCCCCATCTCAATAAAAATATCACAAAGGTTATCTTCATTTAAGAAGGGACATCTCGTACCATTCAAAATGAATTGCCTATCCTTCACCCTTGTACACTCTTTGAGGCGCTTACCAAATGCTCCACCTTGTTTCATATATTTTTTCAGAGATGCTTCATCCAAATCGATCTCCCAATTTTCACAACAGGAATCCTCACAAATCCCACCAATACATTTAAATTCCTTATAAAATTGTGCCGTTCTATACTTCATATCAAACCCAACTCCTTCACTCCACTTAATAACTAAGTAAAGTATGGTTCAATGCAAACCTTTAATCATTTCTCCTTACGTACAAAATGCGTTCCCACGTCTTCCCCTTCTAAAATGCGATATATGTTCTCCGGGTCACTACCATGTGCAATATACATATCTATCCCATGAGATGTGGCATACTCAGCCGCTTCAAGTTTTGTTACCATTCCACCAGTTCCACGATTTGAACCAGAACCCGAACCAAGAGACTTTATCTCCTCCGTAATATCTTCTACCCTATGAATCAATTGCGCGTCTGGATTCTCGTGCGGATTATCATCATATAGACCTTCAATGTCAGATAAAATAATAAGCTTATCTGCTTTGCAAAGTCTCGCCACGATTGCAGACAACATATCATTATCACCAAATACCTTCTTTTCCGATTCAATTTCTGCATGGCTTACCGAGTCATTCTCATTTACTACTGGAACCATTCCACTCTGTAACAATGCAGCAAACGTATTTCTTACATTTTTGCGTTGCTCATGAACAGCAAGACCATCCGCAGTAAGCAATATCTGACCTACAATATTTCCATATTCGCCAAAACACTTGTCGTAAATGTGCATCAGCTCACACTGACCAACTGCTGCTGCTGCCTGTTTCATACAAATATCTTGCGGTTTCATCGGCAAGCGCATCTTATTCACACCCACTGCAATTGCACCAGAAGATACCAACACCACCTGATTCCCTTCATTATGCAATGCAGATAATACCTGTGCCAGCTTATCAATTGTACGAAAATCCAAAGCACCATTTTCCCTCGTCAATGTTGAAGTTCCAACCTTTACAACAATTCTTTCCTTTTCCATTTTCACCTCATAGAAAATATTTTAATAAAATATTTTCTTGTTCTCCTTCCTTCATAACACTTCTGTATTATTTTGCATTTTCCTTATTCTGAAATGCTTCCAATTCCTCCGCTATAGCATCCATAAACCGTTGACGAATAGAAAAATGAGGATTTTGACCTAAACTTTCCAAAGCCTCTTGTGTCAAAAAACCTCCTGCCATAGAGAAATGTCCTCCACCGCCACCAATTCCATTTAATGCTTTTTGCGTGATGGTTCCAGCATGATATATTTCCGTCTCATTACGCACAGAAAATTTGTATCCACCATTTCTCGTCGCGTACACCACCGATAATTCAACCACATCCAAGCCTAAAATAAAATCCGATATCATAGCAATCAATCCATCCGGACAGTCAAAAGAAATACTAGCAAAACCTACATTCTCATAAATCTGAATGTTGCGTATCGCTTCACCATACGCGTATAAATCTTCAATCTCCATATTATTATTATACATAGAGATAATTTTTTGGTTGTCTGCTAACTGATGTAAATATGCAAACATCTCAATATCAAAATCCGTCACACCACGATTGAACGAGTCCGTGTCCATTTTAATTCCATATAACAGTGCCGTAGCCGTATTCGTATCTAAGGTTGTATCGCTAACTTTAAAATAATTCGCAACCATAGATGCACATGCACCACAAATGCGAATATCACTATATTCATACGAACAAGGAATCATAGTCGGATGATGGTCGATACACGCCACCTCATTACCGGGAAAATCCGTTATATTGGAATTATATTTTTGTGCATCAACCGTTACAATATAATCACTATCCGTCATATCTTCTAATTCGTCAATATGTATCGCTTCAATTCCAAACTCCTCAATCATACGCTTTGTACTATTTTTTTCAATATTACCTGCATAACAAATTACAGAATCAACACCGTGTGCCTGCAAAAACACCTGCATTCCATAAGCAGAAGCTAATGCATCAGGATCCGGAAAATTATGAGTCTGTAAATACACCCTATGATTTCGCAGTAATTCAACTAAACGCATCAATTCCATCACGTATTTCCCCCCTTATTTTTCTCTTATATAATTTTCTGCCAAGCAAACAAAAATACTTTTTCACAGTTCCTTATCATAGCACAGGAATTCATAATTCACAACTTTTTCGTATAATAATGAAACCTTGTAACATACTATTTAGCGAAACAAATAACTTTATTAAGTTAATTATAGTATTTAGAAAGAGGAGCTATCATGGGGCAGACAATTTATATTAAAATCCCTCAAAGTGTAGAACTACAACATACAGATGTTTTATTAAAGGACTTTTTAACCATTTACACACCTGATCAAAATCTGTCACAATATATTCTTTCCATACCATTTTACAAATTTCACGCAGGCAAAAAGCAACAACTCGTCGTATCCATACTCAAAATAATTGAGATTATCACAAAGGAATTGTCCGACGTCGAAATACAAAACATTGGGGAAGAAGACGTCATTTTAAGCTATGTACCTATAGAAAAGAATAAAACTATAAAAGAAACTATATTTACTTTATTCATTTGTCTTGTCGCCTTTTTCGGAGGTGGCTATGCTATTATGGCATACAATACAGACGCAGGTGCAAAAGAACTTTTCACTTATCTGTCCATGTTATTTTTAGGAAATGCAACAACAGGCGTTACATGTCTTATTGTCACTTATTCCATCGGACTTACTCTGGGAATGCTACTCTTCTTCAATCATTTTGGCAAGAAGAAATTGACCTCCGACCCTACTCCGCTAGAAATACAAATGCGTTTATACGAAAACGATATCTGCACCACCATAATTCAAGATGCAAGCAGATGTGGCGAAACAATGGATATAAAAAAATAAGGAGACTTATTATGATACGGTACATCCTTCTAATTATTAGTGGCTTATCAGCCGGTTTTCTAACAGCTGCAGCCTATGTTGCATTTATCGCTATGCTGGGGGTTTTTCCAAAAATAGCTGCCAAAACAAAAACAGCAAAACAATGTATGCTATATGAAAATTGCTTAATCATCGGCATTTTGCTTGCTACCTTACTACAATTTTGTGTGAGCTATTATTCCGCCTCCTTGCCACAAACTGCAATCCTTCCGTATGGCTTTGGAGTATTACTCCTCCTTACAATCGGTCTATTTGGTGGGATTTATATCGGTTTTTTAATTGGAGGATTATCCGAAGTCTTAAATGTAATACCGATTTACGCCCGAAAGGCCCATATACAAAAGCGAATCAATTTGCTTATTTTCTTTCTTGCCTTGGGAAAGGGCGTGTTTTCACTCATCTATTTTTTACTCTTTAGCGAATATGAATTTTGAAAGGAGAACTCATTATGGAACAAAAAATCAGCAACGAGGAATATAACGAATATGTAGAACAAATTACACCTACTTATAGTACTTGGAAAAACTGCTTTAACGCATTTTGGGTTGGTGGTCTTATTTGTGTAATCGGTGAGCTTATCTTTGTGTTTTTCACAAATTATCTTGGACTGCCAGAAGCTGACGCTTCAAGCTATGAATCTGTTCTGCTCATATTATTGAGCGTATTATTAACCGGATTTAATGCTTACGGACACATCGCACGTCTTGGTGGTGCCGGTGCATTGGTACCCATTACAGGCTTCGCCAACTCTGTCGCTTCTCCTGCCATTGAATACAAAAAAGAAGGACAAGTATTTGGTATCGGGGTAAAAATATTTACCATTGCAGGACCTGTTATTCTATACGGCATTGTAACCAGTTGGGTATTAGGTTTCATTTACTACCTTGGCGGTCAATTTGGCTGGTGGTAAAGCATTCACCTAAACGGCAATTCTTATTTGTAATATTGACGCAATAAAAAATAAATTTGTTGCAAAAATATTACACAGTATTGAAAGGAAAAAATAATTCGCACTAATTTACATCAAGATACTGCGGAT
>CAYTOQ010000102.1:0-8981 GCA_964439445.1 uncultured Clostridium sp.
TGCGGACAAACGGTTTTCAAGACCGCCTCGTTATGACCACTTCGATACCTCTCCGGGCTTCTGACTTCTTTTCGTCAGCGACATTGACTATATTAACACTAACTTTTCATTGTGTCAACAACTTTTTTACTTTTTTTCAAAAAATTTTCTGCTACAGCTAAATCCTCTGGTGTAGTTATTTTGATATTGCAATAATCTCCCCAAATCATCTTGGTTTTTATACCCAAATAACGCTCTATAATCATAGTATCATCTGTTATGTCAGTATCATTAGTTTGTTCCATATAGTGATATGCTTTTAAAATATTCTCATACGAAAAGCTCTGCGGGGTTTGAACCTGCCACAAAAATTTTCTAGGTGGTGTATCGATACCATATCCATTATCATCTACAACTTTAATCGTATCTTTCACTGGTACGCCCACGGTACAAGCCCCCGTCTCTATCACTTCCTTAATAGAACGTTCAATTATATCTATAGTTATACACGGACGCGCAGCATCATGAATTAAAACATATTCTGCATCTTTTGCTGCCATAAGACCATTTTTCACTGACCAATAGCGTTCCAAGCCACCTGAGACAATTGCTTTTATCTTACCTAAATGATATTTGTCCACAATATTTTCCTTGCAATAGGAAACATCTTCTTGACTTACGACTAAGATGATGTCATCCACAGAACTTTCTTCAAAGCTCTTAAGGGAATAATACAGAACTGGTTTATCATCAATTATCATGTATTGTTTCGGAATATCTGACTGCATTCTACTCCCTCTTCCTGCAGCCAATACAATTGCTGTAATATGCGCACGTTCCATTGGTCACCTCTATAATCTTTGCCCTATTTTTAAATTAGGAACAGCATTTAAATCCAATCCATGTCGCACCCCTTTTTCAAAGGCGTAATAGCCTGCAACACCTATCATTGCAGCATTATCCGTACAATATAACGGCGACGGATGATAAAAACGAATTCCTTCCGTATCACATGCCTGTTGCAGACTTACTCTCAGTGAAGAATTCGCTGCTACGCCTCCCGCAACCGCCAGCTTGTCCATTCCCATTTCTTTAGTAGCCTGTATTGCATGCGTCGTCAACACATCAATAACAGCATACTGAAAAGAAGCTGCCACGTCCGCTTTATTAACCTCAATTTGTTTCATTTCACACTGATTCAAATAATTGAGCACCGCCGACTTTAAACCACTAAAACTAAAATCATATACATTCCCATCCACCTTTGCACGTGGGAATACGATAGCATCCTTATCGCCTTCTTTCGCTAAGGCATCGATCTTAGGTCCACCAGGATATCCAAGTCCGATTGCTCTTGCAACCTTATCGAACGCTTCTCCAGCAGCATCATCTCGTGTCTTACCAACAATTTCAAATTGATCATAATCCAAAACCTTAACAAGGTGTGTATGTCCGCCCGACACAACCAAACACATAAAAGGCGGTTCCAAATCCAAATTTTCAATGTAATTGGCCGCAATGTGTCCTTCAATATGATGCACACCAACTAACGGCTTATTCGCTGCATATGCAATTGCTTTTGCTTCCGCCACACCAACTAACAAAGCACCAACCAAACCAGGTCCATAGGTCACTGCAAGAGCATCTATATCATTCAATCCCATTTTTGCCTCAGCTAATGCCTCTTCAATCACCTGATTGATCTTTTCAATATGTTTTCTTGATGCAATTTCTGGAACAACCCCGCCATATAGTTTATGTAGTTCAATCTGCGAAAATATAATGTTAGAACACACTTCTCTTCCATTTTTAACAACCGCAGCAGCCGTTTCATCACATGAAGACTCTATCGCTAATATATAAGTGTCCTTTTCCATATTATTCTGTAACTCCTTTTTCGCCATCATCCTCTTGGATAACCTGCCATCCTAATATTTTCCATTTACCATCTTCGTCCTGACGAAGAATATACTCTTCGTCTGCTGATAAGCTGGCTCCATCTATCGTCATCGCGATTGTCACTCTCATTTTCGCATATTCTTTACCATTTTCCGTATTGTATTCTATCTGGCTAGACTCAGCAAGAGAGTAACTAATAAACTTTTGTTTATTCGTCTGATATAGTGCAATTTCACTTTTCAAGCCTTGCAGTTGCGCATCCGCCGAATTTAATTCTAACAGCTCCTCATCAAACAGCTTTCTAATCTGCTGCGTCATTGTGAAATAATCATCCTCCGTCGCCTCTTTTGTAAAGTCCTCACTATATATATATTTCAAAAATCTACAATGCGTCTTGACAACCTCACGTGCAGTCTTCGGATAATTATTTTCCATATCATAGTTCATTAATATCTCTTTTTCCGAAGACTCTGTCACATCATCGTGTCCTGGTGATTTATTACTCAAATAGGTATAGTAACCCAATGCAGCAATCACAACTAAAAAGAGCACAACTGTAAATGCTTTATTCCCACCTTTTTTCATGCATTTTCCTCCTCAAATAGTAATGTTGTCGTTCTTCTATCCTTTGATACAATCGTGTTTGGGAAAATTTCTTTTACCTTATTTTCATAGTCCTGCGGTCTCACTAATGACGGCGAATAATGCGTCAACCACATCTCTTTTACTTGAGCTTGCTTCGCCATCTCGGCAGCCTCATAAAAGGTCATATGCTTATGTTCTTTCGCTTTACTCTCCTTGTCAGGCTCTCCATACATTCCTTCACAAATAAACAAATCAGACAAAGTGGCATTCTCCACAATACTCTTAGTCGGTCTGGAATCCGTACAATAAGTAAGTTTGATTCCCTTTCGCGGTTCTCCTAGTACCATATCCGGAGTAAATGTTCTATTATCACAAACAATCGTCTCGCCCTTTTGCAATTTACTCCAAAATTGCATTGGAACTTCTAATTCCTTCGCCCTATTCACGTCAAATTTCCCTGCGCGATCCAATTCTATGCTATAACCATAGCAGGTTATGTTATGATTCACTTTGAATGCATTAATCCGCAATCCGTTAAAAACAAAGCTTTCCTGATCTTTCTCTAATTCGATAAAACGAATCGGAAAAGGCAACTCTGGTGCAATCATCCGCAAAGCGTTTACGATTTTTTCCAAACGCTTTGGTCCAATCATAGTCACTGGTTCTGTCCGCTCTGCATTTCCCAACGTCAACAATAGACCCGGCAAGCCACTTATATGATCTGCATGAAAATGCGTAAAGCATATCACATCAATCGGCTTTACGCTCCACCCTTGTTGCTTAATCGCCACCTGTGTTCCTTCACCACAATCAATCAACACATTCATTCCATTGTATCGAAGCATCAACGATGTCAAGGCACGATATGGCAATGGCATCATTCCGCCCGTTCCAAGCAGACATACATCTATCATTTTATTCCCTCTTTCTCTTTTGAGTGTGCGAAATTCAAAGAAATACTCTGCACTCCCCACCTCTACAATAGCTCTGTTGTTTCATACCACTTCGATGGTATCAAAAAATCTTTTTCCATTCGTTCTACGCACTTTTCGCATAGAATAAATTCTTGTGTCATTCCATCTTTCTCTGAAAAAAATCCCCAATTTTTCTGTATGCAAAGATAATCTTCATATACTATATCATTTTTCATCTTCAATTCATTTCCACATCTGTTGCAAATTATCTTTTTCATAACATCCTCCACATATTGATACATACAATCGCATTACTTCTATGGTAATGCATAGCACCCTTGAAATCTAGTGGAAAAATCTGTTCTTTCTATCAATATATATTCCCTCAATCTTAAAAGAGTATAAGCAAGCTTAACCCCAATATCTATGCAATTCCTCAATTCAGCATATGCTCCATAATCAATGCATCGTCCTTGGGATTCGAGTAATAATTCTTTCGTTTTCCAATTTGCTTAAATTCTAGTTTTTCATAAAGTGAAATTGCTGTCAGATTACGTTCGCGCACCTCTAATAGCATACGATACGCTTTTGCCGTCTTTGCCTTCTCAAACAAAAGTAACAACAATCTTTTTGCGATTCCCTTATTACGATAACCATCAAGAATTGCTATATTTAGCAACTCTGCTTCATCTGCGACAATCATAATACCGGCAAAGCCTATTACTTTATCCTCTTCCATATCCTTTGCAACATAATAAATGTTATTGCTATAACGCAACACATCACAAACACTTTGGTAAGACCAGCTTTCCGGCAAACAAAGTTTGGCAATATCCGCCACAGCTTCACAATACTCTAATTGCAATGGAAACAATTCAATCATACTTACTTTTCCTTTTCCAGTCTTTCTCTCTCTGCCTGCGAAAGTCTGAGATATTCCGGTTCAAATTCTGCTGCATCAACAGCTCGTCCCTCTTTATAATATTCAAACGCTCGCACACCAATAGCTCCCGCACGCTGTTTATTTACGTGCGCTGGTGCAAATGAATACTCAACAGAAATATTTTTCTCTATCACTTCTTTATACACAGGTACACCATCACCTAGAAAAACTACTTTCTGTCCTAAAACATTCAACGCAGAAATCACTTCTTCAATCCCCAACGGCGTCTGCTCCTTTACCACTTGTAAAGAACCCCTTTGAAACTTGTAAAAACCAGTGTACACCTGATTACGTCTCGCATCCATAATTGGACAAATCAGCGCATCCGTATCATATAGATTCATCGCCAGTCCTTCCACCGTCGGAATTCCGATAATCGGTTTATCAAGTGCCAAACCCAATCCTTTTACCGTGGCAGATCCAATTCTCAAACCGGTAAATGAGCCCGGTCCCTTGGATACTGCTATTGCATCAATCGAATTCAAATCTGTATCTGTCATACGCACAATCTCATCTAACATTGGGAGCAATGTCTGCGAATGAGTTTTTTTGTAATTCACCGTATATTCTGCTATTAAATTGTCGTCCTCTAGAATCGCAACCGATGCAACTAATCCAGAGCTGTCAACCGCCAATATTTTCATATTACATTCCCTTCATTAGCATTTTGCTTCTATTCTCATTGAATCTTTAAAAATCAATTCTTTTCTACCTTAATCAAACGATAATCAAAACCCTTTTCTAAGTTTTTCTCTATCGTAATGGTATGGCGACTATTGGGTAATATATCAGAAATTAGGTTCGCCCACTCAATCAAACATACACCCTCTCCATACACCATATCTGTAAAGCCAACCTCTTCCATCTCTTCCGAATCTTCAATGCGATACACATCGAAATGATATAACGGCAGCCGACCATCATCATATTCCTGCACAATCGTAAAGGTCGGACTATTAACACTATCTTCTATTCCAAGTCCCTTTGCAAAACCTTGTGAAAAAAGGGTTTTCCCAACCCCCAAGTCACCATTTAAACAAAACACATCACCGACTTGCGCCTGTTCGCCAAGTCTTTTCGCAATCTCAAAGGTCTCTTCAGGACTAAAACTATTATATTCCATCTTTCAATCCCTCACACTACTGTTGGCTTTTCTTATATTCCGCCTCTTGCCTTTTCATCGTTTTTTGTAGTTTTTTCATTTTTCCCTTAAATTGAACATTCACATCACGAGTATAGAAAAATGTATATGCACGAAAATCATTTTCTTGACCTTCCATCATACTCTTTGGAAATACAAAGGAATGTATCCTGCTACTATATACCAAGAACTGTGTTTTCGTTTCCACAACCTTAACCAGGTTGCTCCACGCCAAGGTTTGACTTTCATCGTTTTGAGAAACGGTAATCCCCGTCTCATCAATCCGATAATTCAACGGTTGCTGATATGCTTTTGTTCTCTGAACCTGTGTCTTAGCTCTGCCACGCATCATATTGGGCTCTAATACAATAAACCACGCTGCCACCAATGTCATGATTGCCCTTGCCTGTGGTGACAGGCTATGAAAATTAATAATCAGATTCAGTAACGCCAATAAAGACAACCCCAAACCAAACAATCCAGAAAAGTTATGATATACATGATATAGGTTAAATTTATATACTTCCTTTGCCGTCATTTGTACAGAAAATGTAATCGGTTTATTTTCCATTATTGTACGCCTCTTTTCTATCTTTCTTTTATCGCTACATAATCATAGAAAGCTGAATTCGTTTTCTATCCAAATCAACACTCAACACCTTTACCTCAACCACATCACCAACACTTACAACCTCCAGCGGATGCTTTATAAACTTCTTGTTGGTAATTTGCGAGATATGAACCAATCCATCCTGATGAACACCAATATCAACAAACGCGCCAAAATCAATCACATTACGCACCGTTCCTTTTAGCACCATTCCTTCTGTTAAGTCCTTCATCTCTAATACATCTGTTCTCAGTATTGGCTTTGGCATCTCATCACGTGGATCTCTAGCCGGCTTTTCTAGTTCTTTAATAATATCATCCAAAGTCACTTCCCCTATGCCTAAATCTGTCGCCAACTGCGCTCTATTCTTCGCAAGCATAGAAAGACCAATCAAGCCTTGGCTTGTGATATCCTTCAACGAATATCCTAATTTTTCCAACAGATTGGTTGCAGCCGTATAACTTTCCGGGTGTACGCTGGTTGCATCTAACGGATTCTTACCATCCTGAATCCGCATAAAACCAGCACACTGTTCAAATGCCTTCGGTCCTAGCTTTGCTACCTTTAACAACTGTTTTCTGTCTGTAAATTTACCATTTTCTTCACGGTATGCAACAATATTTTTCGCAATCACTTTGGTAATACCAGAAACATACTCCAACAAAGATGCAGATGCCGTATTCAAATCGACACCAACCTTATTTACACAATCTTCAACGACACCAGTCAAAGCTTCTCCAAGCTTTTTTTGATTCATGTCATGCTGGTACTGTCCAACACCAATGGATTTCGGATCAATCTTAACCAATTCTGCCAACGGATCTTGCAATCTTCTGGCAATTGATGCAGCACTTCTCTGTCCTACATCAAAATTCGGAAATTCCTCTGTCGCGAGCTTACTTGCAGAATATACAGACGCACCAGCTTCATTAACAATAATATATTGCACATTCTCTGGTATCTCTTTTAACAATTCCACAATCACCTGCTCAGACTCCCGGGATGCTGTACCATTACCAACTGAAATCAAAGTGATTCCATATTTCTTAATTAAGGCATGAACAGTCTTTTTTGCCTCTGCAATTTTCTTCTGTGGTTCAGTTGGGTACACCACCACTGTATCTAATACCTTTCCCGTCGCATCCACAACTGCCAGCTTACATCCTGTACGGAATGCAGGATCCCATCCCAAAACAACCTGACCTGCGATTGGAGGCTGCATCAAAAGCTGGGTTAAATTTTTACCAAATACATTGATTGCTCCATCTTCCGCTTTTTCTGTTAAATCACTACGAATTTCACGCTCAATCGCACCAGCAATCAAACGCTTATAGCTATCTTCAATAGCCGTCTTCAATAAATCTGTTGTGTAAGGATTATCCTTTATAATGACCTTTGATTCAAGGTATCTCAAGATACGTTCTTCCGGAGCTACAATTTTTACCGAAAGGAATTTCTCTTTTTCACCACGATTGATGGCAAGCACACGATAACCAGCAGCCTTATTAATTGCCTCTTCAAAATCATAATACATCTCATATACAGACTTTGCTTCAGCATCCTTAGCTACTGTTACTAACTTACCTTCTTTCACGGTTATATCTCTAATATATGTTCTATATTCCGCCTCGTCAGAAACATTTTCTGCAATAATATCCAACGCACCAGCGATTGCTTCCTCTACCGTATTCACTTCCTTGTCTTCCGAAAGGTAACTCTCTGCCTCTTTCTCAATTGGCTGATTTGTCATTTGCAAATAAATGATGTTGGCAAGTCCCTCTAAGCCTTTTTCTTTTGCAATCGTTGCACGAGTTCTTCTCTTTTGCTTATACGGACGATACAAGTCCTCCACCGCAACCAAAGTCATCGCCTCACGAATCTGTTTTTCCAACTCAGGAGTCAGCTTTTCCTGCTCCGCAATACTCGCTATTACAGTTTCCTTTCTCTCTTCAAGATTTCTCAAATAATTCAAACGCTCATACAAATCACGTAAAACCTCATCATTCAAGGAACCCGTAACCTCTTTACGGTATCTGGCAATAAATGGTATAGTACAACCCTCATCAATCAATTTGACGGTTGCTTCCACCTGACTCACCTTAATCCCCAATTCTTTCGCGATTACTTTTGCAATTTCCATGTTTCTAACCTCTGTCTTTCTATATCTTTTCATCTTGTTCCTTTTGCCAACAAGATATCATTCATCGAATCATCTACTATAAATTCAATGTAATCGTTCTGTCCTTTGACTCAAACGGACGATACTTCACACCAGCCATATTAAACATCATTTTAGATGCAATTGTGGATTCTGTGTCTGCATATTTATCTGACAAATACACGATTTCTTTAATACCACTTTGTATAATTGCCTTTGCACATTCATTGCAAGGGAATAATGTAGAATAGCAAGTTGCACCAGAAAGAGAACCACCACTATAGTTCAATATTGCATTTAATTCTGCATGACAAACAAAGAAATATTTATTCTCTAACGGCTTACCAACTCGCCCCCATGGCATTTCATCATCATTACAGCCCGACGGCATACCATTGTAACCCACAGATAATATTTTATTGTTTTGATCAACAATACATGCACCAACCTGTGTACTCGGATCCTTACTTCTTTCCGCCGACAAAAGTGCAATTCCCATAAAATACTGATCCCAACTCAAATAATCCTCTCGTTTCATTCCGTGTACCTCCCAATGTATATTTATCATTCGAAATAATAACAATTGCACGTTCTTTTCGAACACACTTCTATGTATTCATCAAAAAACACACGTACGCATTCTTTATCATAACACAAAACCTATCTTTGCGTAAACCTTGATTTTTTATGATCAGTTTTGAAAGGTAAATCTTTTTTAGCCTGCCTTTTTCATCGAAAAAAAATTTTTTCAA
>CAYTOQ010000103.1:0-8820 GCA_964439445.1 uncultured Clostridium sp.
GAACCCTCGCGCCGCGCGAACGACCTACACCCTTAGCAGGGGCGCCTCTTCAGCCACTTGAGTATTTCTCCATGCCTAAATTATAAAAAAATATTAATTAATCTAGTTTCTATTATTCGCTGCTAGAAACCAACGAACACAAGTAAAATCAATAAACTTTAATTGTGACGCTTGATTATAGTATCAAAATGATTTGTGTTTGTCAATAGCTTTTTTACCCTTTTTCCCTTTATTTTATAGCATTTTCAGTTATACACATTTTCGCAAAAGTTATCCCCACTCTATTAACAGATTGTCAACATTTTATCAACATTTTATAAAGTGGGGCATCTCTTTTAATACTATATTTTTTTACTTAATTCCATTTCACTCGGAATGAACCAGATGTCTTTTTTGAATTACTTACTATTCTTATATAATATGTGTCACTTGGAAGATTTCCTGTTGTTATACTTTTTACTGGATAGTTCATTTTATATTTTTTGCTCTTGTAAGTCGCATAAGCTTTTTCATCAATTTTAATAGAAGAGGATGTAATCTTTTGTCCATTTCGATTATATAAATCAAGCTGTAAACATGAACCATTCATTTGAAGCATTCTTGATTCAACAAATACTGTCAGCTTTTGATCCTTTGTTAATTTTACCTTATACCAATATGTACTTTTACTGTCTGCTGGCACAAGAGCTTCTTTATATTTATCTTTTGTAAGAGAGGTTGCCTTTCCTCTTGATGCGTTATAAGACTTAACAACGCTCTTTATCTGATATTTCATATTTGTTATTGTAGTTGTACCAGTGGTTGATTTTTCTGAATTCCACAATTTAATATAATATACTTTATTTGCTTTTACACCAATACCGCTCAAATTATAATCTGCTAATATAATCTTAGAAGAAATTGCTTTCTTTTTTTGATTCAGATATTGAATCGTTAATGGATTATCTGTCTTACACATAAAATTAAGATTACCTGTAATATTGCTCTTAATCTTTAGTATAATTGCATCTGATTTACTTTTAAATGATGCATTAGTAAATGTATAAGTATATTTTTTTGCATAAGAAAGCTTATCAAATTTTTTCGTTTTATAAGAAATATCATAGGTCACATTTGGAGTACCTTTTATTCTTATATAGTAATCTTTCTTTTTTTCTACCTTGTGTAAAACACTCTTATTGCTTGGAATGAATACTTCAGATGCTATTACTGTTCGACTGGCATCACAAATATCAATTAATAAATCTTGATTATCAGAGGTAGTTGCACTTATTTCAATAAACCCTTCTTTCGATGGAATTACTTTATAATAATTGTATACATCTGCTTCCTCACCTGCATAAGTTCCTGTTTGCTTTTTTCCATTCTTTAATTCATAATCTGCTGCATTTACTTCTAATGAAGGAATGCAAATTAATAAAAATAAAAGTAATACTATTTTTTTCATAATACATCTCCATAAAATAAAGTTGGTACAAAGTACCAACTTTATCTAAAATTAATAATATGTTCTTGTAATATAGAATGAATCTGTACCAGCAGAATTATCTGTTGCACCCTGCTTTGTAGACTTCATTTTCTTCTTTTTATACTTTACATTGTTTGCCTGAACATATACATAATAGCTTGTATAATCACTACAATTTTTAATTACGTAGCTTGTTGATGAAGTAGTTCCTACTTTCTTAAACTTTGCATAAGAACCTTTCGCAACATATACTGAATAGTTCTTTGCTCCAGATACCTTATTCCATTTAATCTTGACATCATCACTTGTTTTACTAGTTAAATCCTTATATGTAATTGTTGCTCTAGGAATAATTACCTTTTCGGCTGACTTAGAACCATATACTGCCTGACCTGTAGTTGGATCAATTACATATGCTGTTACAGTGTACTTAAATCCCTGCTTTGTTAATTTCTTATTCTTTACCGGAGCAATTACCTTAGTAGCATCATCACTGATATATAACTGGCTAGCTGATACATCAAAGGTTTTAATCTTCTTATTCTTTAATGTCTTAACCTCAATTAAATAACCAAATGAAGTTCCATAATATTGATAATTTGTAAGCAAATAAGAATCAGCATTCCATGATAATAAATGAGAATTCTTCACTTTTCCATATGCTTCCTGACCATAACTATTATAAACGATTCCTGAATTATGGGCATAGATACCTAACCCGGTTGGTGCTTGAGGTGCTGCTACTGTTGCAGTTGCCTCTGCTGTAATTCCTGATACCATAAATGTCATCACCATTACAAATACTGCAACAAGACATTTCATTGTGTTTTTCATTGCTTTCATATAATTCTCCTTTATGTATTAATTTAAATTAATTATTATATTTTTTCATAACCGCTCTTTTAACAATTTCATAACGAACAGCATCACTTGGCATATAAACGTCATATGAATCAGTTCTATATTTCTTCTTACTACCAGTTAAGAACATATAACCATCTGTAACACCAACTACATTATTAGCTGCATCATAAAACACTACTGAAAATGCTGCATAGATAGAATTATCACCTTTATAACTAATTTTTGTATTAATTGTTAATACACCATCTGATACTGCTTCTGTATACTTAACTTTCTTTGTATAATCAGTATACTTATAATCAGGACTTCTATCATACTCTATCTCGTATGTTGTCTGATTCCAGTCAATATTTTCTGCTTTGTAAGGATATAAACTTGGATATGTATCATTTACAGCTGACTTTTTAGCACCAACATAATTAAAATAAACTGAATTATCACCAAGAACTGTACCACTTGCATCTTTATATATAATATTAACCTTCAAATCATCAAAACTTGCAGATGACTTATTATTCACATTTACTGTAATATATCCATCTGCTCTAGGTGTAAATGTTACTTCAATTTTTGGAGTTGCTTTTACAGTAATATTATATACAAATGAGCCACTTGTTCCTTTTACTGTAACTTTTGCTTTACCTTTTTTCTTTGCAACAAACTTAGAACCACCTTTGTACTTGCTTGCCTTTACAACTTTACTCTTATTTGATTTTACTGATTTAACAGTTCCTAAACCAATATATGAATAAGCAAATTCCTCACCTACATACATTGTAAGACTTTTTGTTTTTGTTGCAGCCTCTGCAGTAATACTAATGCATCCTAATGCTAATACCATTACTAACATTACCACAACACTTTTGATTTTTTTCATGTTTTTCATATTCATTCTCCTTTTCATTAATTATACCTATACTTATTTAAAACACATTTTGTTCACATTTTCAATGGAATCTATGTGAAAAAATGAAATCTAGCATATTTACCAAAAAAAATTAGTAAATATGTTAATCATACATTTGCAACCTTTGATTTTATTAGATTGTTAATGCATACATATTTTTAATTTTTTTATTTCATTCCTTTTTTAAAATCTTCCACTGCTGTTTCATAAAGATTATTTCCATCGCTATCAATCACTACAATCACTGGAAAATCTTCTACTTCCATCTTACGAATTGCTTCTGTTCCCAAATCATCATAAGCAATTACTTCCGATTGTTTAATACATTTTGATAGTAATGCTCCTGCTCCACCAACTGCTGCAAAATATACTGCCTTATTACGAACAATTGCATCTATTACTTCTTTGGAACGTTTACCCTTTCCAATCATACCATTTAAACCATTATCTAATAACAATGGGGTATACTTATCCATTCGACTAGATGTAGTTGGTCCGGCTGAACCAATCACCTGTCCTTCCTTTGCAGGGGTTGGCCCAAGATAATAAATGATATTATCTGTCAAATCCATAGGAATCTCTTTTCCATCCAACATAGCTTCATACATTCTCTTATGCGCAGCATCTCTTGCAGAATAAATGGTACCAGAGATATACACATAATCTCCTGCATGAAGATTTACTAATTCTTCTTTCTTTAAAGGAGCACTGATTCGTTTTTCCATAAAACTATCTCTCTTCTTTCTGTCATTTTTATTTATTATTCACTCTCATTTAAAATCAATAATCTACCACAACAAATTGATTATAATACTCTTGTCACATGACGATTCACATGACAGCACATATTCACTGCTACAGGAAGTCCTGCAATATGAGTTGGATAGGTTTCAATGTTGACTGCAATAGCTGTAGTCTTTCCACCAAGTCCACCCGGTCCAATTCCAGATTGATTGATGGTTTGTAATAATTCCTCTTCCATTTCTTTGATATGTGGTAGAGAAGAATTTTCATTCACATTACGGGTTAATGCCTTTTTTGCCAGAATGGCCGCTTTTTCAAAATCGCCACCAACACCGACACCAACCACTAACGGTGGACACGCATTTGGTCCTGCATCCATAACTGCTTGGATAACAGCATTTTTCACACCCTCTGCACCATCTGCTGGTTTTAACATAAATACACGACTCATATTCTCTGAACCGAATCCCTTTGGTGCAATTAATAGTTCTAGCTGATCACCCGGTACGATATCATAATGAATAATGGCCGGTGTATTATCCTTTGTATTTTCACGAAGTAACGGATCCCCTACAACGGATTTTCGAAGATAACCTTCTGTATAACCCTGTCTTACTCCCTCATTGATTGCATTTGTTAAACTCATTCCTTCAATATGTAAATCCTGTCCCACTTTTACAAAAAATACTGCCATTCCAGTATCCTGGCAAATTGGTATTTCTTCCTTCCCTGCGATTTCCATATTTTCAAGAAGCTGATTAAGAATTTTTCTGCCTAACTCACCTGTTTCTTCTTCTTTCGCTTTCTGTATTGCCTCCCTCATATCCTTAGATAAATGAAGGTTTGCCTCGATACACATTTGTTTGACATTTTCTATAATCACATCTGTATGTAGTGTTCTCATACTATTCTCCTTACAATACAAATATTAATCAAATTTGTTATGGAATAGTAATTCATTTATCTTCTTTCCTACTCCATCATCGTTATTACTAGGAATTATTTCCTTTGCTTTCTGTTTTACATCTAACTCTGCATTGGTTGGGGCATAAGAATTTGGGAATAACTCAAACATGGATACATCATTTAGTCCATCTCCAAATACTGCAACCTCATCCTTTGAAAAGCCTAATTTTTCGATTGCAATCTCCAACGCATATCCTTTTCTTGCTTCTTTTGCATTAATTTCAATGTTCTCCGGATAAGAGGATACAATGGATAAATGAGGAAATTCCTTAATTAACTGTTTTCTATTTTTCTCATTGATAGATGAATCCGGATTAAATACAATTATTTTTCGCATTTCTAATTTCTTTGCAAGCAATTCATCTAATGATTCATTTCTTGTAAGAACATCCATAAATACACTGTTTTTTCCAAGTTCAATTGCTTTATCCAATGTAAGGGTATGTGTTCTATCTAAGCATATCATACGATAACCCATAGTTAATTCCATTTGCTCTATGGTACCACACATTTGCACTCCATCGTTGGTGGTAATTTCTGGAATATATCCCATTTCTTCCAAACGCTTTATAATATCTGGAAGAATTTTATCATTAATATTCATGGTACTTATAATATTATGCTGTTCATCTCTAACTTCCGCACCATTCATCAAAATTAGACTACACTCTAATTCATATTTATCCAAGGTTGGACGCATGGTTTCCATACTGCGTCCTGTCGCAATCATAAATTGAACTCCATTTTTTCTTGCATGTTGAATTGCTGCAAGATTATATGGAGATATTTCCTGATTTGAATTAAATAATGTTCCATCCATATCGGACACGATTAATTTTATCATAATATATACCCCTTTTTTAACATACTAAGTATAATGAAATCGAAGTATAAAATCAATATAAAAAAGAGGAATTACCTTATGATAACTCCCCTTAGTTTTTAAATACTATTTCTTTTCATTCTTTTCTTCTTCTGCCAGCTCTGCTTCAAATTCAGCAATACTATCTTCTGGAGATTTATCACGAACCTTGGCAATGGATGCTACTGTAATATCCTTTGCATTATCCATTCTGATTAACTTCACACCAGAAGTAATTCTACCAAGTTCTGAAATATCCTTACATTCAAGACGAATTACAATTCCTTCTGTTGAGATAAGCATAATTTCGTGACCATCATTAACAGCCTTCATACCGATTACATTACCAGTCTTAGCGTTAATCTTGTAACACTTCACACCCTTACCACCACGTCTTTGTGGAGTAAATTCTTCCATAGAGGTACGCTTACCTAATCCCTTTTCAGATACAATTAAGAGATCATCACCCTGGCTATCCATCTGCATACCGATAATCTCATCACCATCTGAAAGGTTCATACCGATAACACCCTGAGAGGTTCTACCTGTACTTCTAACATCAGTTTCATTAAAGCGAATACACATACCAAGCTTAGTAACCATGAGAATATCCTTGGTATTATCTGTAGCCTTAACCTCAATTAACTCATCGCCATCCTTCAAAGTAATTGCAGCAAGTCCTGTCTTTCTGACATTTGCATATTCCGTAATCTTAGTTTTCTTAACAATACCTTGTTTGGTTGCCATGAATAAGTACTTACCTTCTTCATACTTCTTAAGAGCAATTACTGCAGTAATCTTTTCACCAGGATTCAACTGAAGTAAATTGACAATTGCAGTTCCTCTAGAAGTTCTACTTGATTCAGGAATCTCATATGCTTTCATACGATATACCTTACCACTATTGGTAAAGAACATTAAGTAATGATGAGTAGTCGTCATGAATAAGTCTTCAATGAAATCATCATCAATTGTAGACATACCCTTAATTCCCTTACCACCACGATGCTGTGCACGGAAATTATCCACAGACATTCTCTTAATATAACCAAGCTTTGTCATAGTGATAACTGTATTTTCTTTCTTAATTAAATCCTCGATTGTAATATCGTCATCATCGAAGCCAATCTGAGTTCTTCTGTCATCACCATACTTAGTAGCTGTAATCATAATTTCTTCTTTTATTACACCCAATAATTTCTTTTCGTCAGCAAGAATCGCTTTTAATTCAGCAATTTTTTCCATCAATTCACGATATTCATTTTCAAGCTTTTCTCTTTCCAAACCGGTAAGAGCACGCAAACGCATCTCTACGATTGCACTTGCCTGAGCTTCTGAAAGAGTAAATTCCTTAATTAAGCTTTCTTTTGCTTCTGCTACATTTTTAGAACCACGGATAATCTCAATTACACGGTCTATATTATCAAGTGCAATCAATAATCCCTGTAAAATGTGAGCACGTTCTTCTGCTTTGTTTAATTCGAACTTGGTTCTTCTAGTAATAACATCCTTTTGATGATCCAGATAATGCTCTAACATCTCAAGAAGATTCAATACCTTAGGTTCACCATTTACCAAAGCAAGTAAGATAACACCAAAACTATCCTGTAGCTGAGTATGCTTATAAAGCTGATTCAAAATTACATTTGCATTGGTATCTCTCTTTAATTCAATCGCAATACGCATACCTTCTCTTGAAGACTCATCACGAAGCTCTGCAATACCTTCAACCTTCTTTTCTTTTACAAGATTTGCAATATTCTGAATCAAACGAGCTTTGTTAACCATATATGGAAGTTCTGTGACAACAATTCTTTGTTTACCATTTGCCATTGGCTCAATATCTGTAACAGAGCGAATCTTAATCTTACCACGACCAGTACGATAAGCATCCTCAATACCCTGACGACCTAAGATAGTAGCACCTGTAGGGAAATCTGGACCTTTAACAATTTCCATAATTTCCTCAATTTCTGTCTTTCTATCTTCTAACACATGGTTATCTATAATTTTAACAACTGCACCGATAACCTCACGAAGATTATGTGGAGGAATATTCGTTGCCATACCTACTGCAATACCACCTGTACCGTTTACCAAAAGATTAGGATAACGAGCTGGCATTACAACTGGCTCTTTTTCTGTCTCATCAAAGTTCGGAGCAAAATCAACTGTATCCTTGTTGATGTCTGCTAACATTTCCATTGAAATCTTTGATAATCTTGCCTCTGTATAACGCATCGCAGCAGCGCTGTCACCGTCCACAGAACCAAAGTTACCATGACCATCTACTAATGGATATCTTGTATTCCATTCCTGAGCAAGCTTAACCAATGCATCATAAATAGAGCTATCACCATGTGGGTGATATTTACCCATTGTATCACCAACAATACGGGCACATTTACGATGTGGCTTGTCCGGTCCATTATTCAACTCTATCATAGAGTACAAAATTCTTCTCTGTACTGGCTTTAATCCATCTCTTACATCTGGTAGAGCACGGGAAGTAATAACACTCATGGCATAATCTATGTAATAGTTTTCCATGGTTTTCTTCAAATCGACTTCATTTACTTTGTCAAAAATATTCTCTTCCATTTCTCTCTCCTTCTCTCTATTTGTTAAAGATATATAATTATAATAATTTTCTGACTATGCGTGTATGTTGTGTATGTTTAATAATTTCCATAAGCAGGTGCATCTGAGTTCGTCGGTACTTAGTGAGACATAGTCGAACTTAGTACCGTTACGCACTCAGCGTAGCGAAAGCGTGCCTACGTTGGATTATTAAACATACACAACTCTCATAAAGGCTAACTTTTATAATTATATATCCAGGTTCTTTACAAACTTCGCATTCTCTTCAATAAACTCACGTCTTGGCTCAACCTTATCACCCATAAGAGTGCTAAATGTTAAGTCTACCTCTGATTCATTTTCATCACCGATTGATACACGAAGTAATACTCTACTCTCTGGATCCATTGTTGTGTCCCAAAGCTGTTG
>CAYTOQ010000104.1:0-8780 GCA_964439445.1 uncultured Clostridium sp.
AGACCGACCGGCTTTCCGGCAAACTTTTCTATCATCGTCAAAATGATATTTCGATCCACCTGATCCAAACCAAAAGAATCTACTTCTAAACGATCCAAAGCCATCTTAGCAACTTCCTCACTAATGTGTCCCTCAAAGGAAACCTGCGCAAAATCACGCACTCTTTTCAACAAACGATTGGCTAAACGAGGCGTTCCTCTAGAACGCTTTGCAATCTCCAACGCACCTGTGGCATCAATTGTGATATCAATCACCTGTGCCGAACGCTCTACAATCCTAGCTAGTTCTTCTTTTGTATAAAACTCCAATCGATTCACTACCCCAAAGCGATCTCTAAGTGGTGCTGTAAGCATACCAGCTCTCGTCGTTGCACCAACCAAAGTAAAATGAGGCAAATCCAAACGAATACTTCTAGCCGCTTGCCCTTTCCCAATCATAATATCAATCGCAAAGTCCTCCATAGCAGGATAAAGCACCTCTTCCACCTGCCTGTTAAGACGGTGAATCTCATCAATAAATAAAACATCATTTTCATTCAGATTGTTGAGAATTGCTGCTAATTCACCTGGCTTTTCAATCGCTGGTCCTGATGTAATTTTAAGATTACTACCCATCTCATTGGCAATAATAGACGCCATTGTCGTCTTACCCAACCCCGGAGGACCATAAAGTAAAACATGATCTAATGCTTCACCACGATTTTTCGCAGCCTCAATAAACACTTTTAAATTATTTTTTGCTTTTTCTTGCCCAATATAATCTGCCAGCATTGTTGGTCTCAAATTATTTTCAATCTTAATATCCTCTGGCATAATCTGGGTACTAATCATTCTATCAATCATATTGCACCATTATCTCAAAACATTTTTTTCAATGCTGCCTTCAGCAAGTCTTCTGAACCCATCTGCTCTGCACCTGCAATCTGTTTAATTGCTTTAATCGCCTCAAATTCAGAATAACCCAAACTAACTAACGCTAACACAGTATCTTCTATGCTGTTATTCGTCTGCGTTGTCACCGAATCTACTGAGCCAGCATCTAACTGGTTGTCGCCAAATACATCTTCAACAGACATCTTATCCTTTAATTCCATAATCAATCTTTGCGCTCCCTTTGCACCTATGCCATTAGCCTTTGTAATTGCTTTGACATCTCCAGCCATAATCGCCAGAGCCAAATCTCTTACCGACAAAACAGACAACAAAGAAAGCGCCGCTTTCGGACCAATTCCATTCACAGTAAGCAACAACTTAAATGTATCTAACTCTTCCATGGTCGGAAATCCAAACAATGTCATTTCATCTTCTCTTACATGAAGATAGGTAAACAACATTATATCCTGATGTAAGCCACTAATACTATCTAACACCATTCCTGATGTAAAAATACGATACCCAATTCCATTATTCTCTAGTAGGACACAATCCTGCAAAATGCCCTCTATTGTTCCTTTGATATATCCTATCATACACACCTCTCACACTTCATCCACACAAGTACGAATATTATAGCACATTCTTCTCTAATATGCTATGATTATGAAGATAATTATTAGCAAGAATCTTTCTCTTAGGAGGGAATATGAAAGTAATTGATTATAAAGTATCCACTACAAAATATAATTCCGCATTATCCTATTACAACCATTTTTATCCAAATGCAAAGCCCCTTTTCTTTGATATCGAAACTACAGGTTTCATAGCTAAAAATACCACACTGTATCTAATCGGCATCCTCTGGTATGATGAAAGCAATCTTTATATCAGACAATGGTTTAATGATGACGGATATAGCGAAAAGGAGCTAATCACGTCATTTCGTGATTTTTGTATGGAGTTTACACATTTAGTTCATTTTAATGGTAACGTTTTTGATTTGCCTTATCTGAAACAAAAATCTACCGATTTAGATATTTCATTTACACTAGATACCAGTATGTATCAAATTGATATTTATCAAGAGGTGAAAAAATACAAAAACATTTTTGCCTTAGACAATATGAAACAGACTACTATTGAACGTTTTCTCGAAATCAACCGCAAGGATACATATACCGGCAAGGAACTTATCAAAATCTACCAACAATATATCGGAAAACCTTCTTCCGAAAAAGAGGAAATCCTTCTATTACATAACCACGATGATTTGCTAGGAATGCCTCAGATAAGTCAGATACTGAATTACAAAGCATTTTTTGACAAGATGAATATTAAATCCATTGATATAACACAAACGGAACTTTTTCTCAAACTACAATTTTGTTTTGATATAATTCATCTTCCAAAACGTATTACAGCTACTAAAAACAATATTTATTTAAATGCATTAGATCAGACTGCCATCATCGAAATTCCACTGACAAAAAAAAGTTTAAAACATTATTTTTCTGATTATAAAGATTATTATTATCTTCCTAATGAAGATATGGCAATTCACAAAAGTGTAGCAACCTATGTTGAGAATCAAAACAAACAAAAGGCTACGAAAGCAACCTGTTACATCAAACGGGATGATATATTCATTCCATGTATGGACGAAAGCCAAACAGAACAATTTAAAGAGGAATACAAGGATAGCATAAGTTACCAAACCCTTTCTTCATTTTATAACAGCACATATGAAACGCAAGCAAATTACATCAAAAAAATTCTCCGAACCTTTTACTAGGTGTCGGAGAATTCTGTTTTTATACTTTTTTATAAAAGAAAGAGTTTGTTGACTCAAAGCCTATTTCCTTAGCATGAATAATCTGTTCCGTACTTCCGATAAATAACATTCCATTTTTCTCTAAAGTCTTGTGAAACTTAGAATATACACCATCCTTTGCTTCATCCGTAAAATAGATTACTACATTACGACAAACTATCATATTCATGCCTGTTGGATACTTATCCTCTAATAAATTATGTTTACGAAATTCCACGCATTTCTTAATATCACTATTAATCTGATATCCAGTACCCTGTTTTGTAAAATGTTTTGCCAACATATCCTTCGGTAAACGATCCAAGCTTCTCGCCTGATAAAACCCTTCTTTTGCAATCGCTAACACATCTTCATCAATATCTGTCGCCAAAACACGAATTTGATTCAACGGATAGTGTTTCGATAACAACATCGCAATCGTATACGGTTCATCACCAGTAGAACAAGCTGCACTCCAAATATTAATTTTAGAACCAAATTCCTTTTTTAAATATGGTATCATTTGATTTTCGAACACTTCCCATTGATTTGGGTTGCGATAAAACTCTGATACATTAATCGTCAAATAGCTTACAAAAGCACGTAACAATTCATCATCTTTTTTCATTGCTTGAAAATATGCCTCAAAAGCAGTGTAACCCTTTCGATTCATCAATGACTCAATTCGACGCTTCATCTGACGCTCTTTGTACATCGATAAATTAATATTGGTTAATTTATATACATCTTGCTTAAAGCTTTCATAATCATAAGCCATACAGTACCCCTCCTCCTAACACGATATATTATTGCACCTCGCAAGCAGAGCTTGCTCGTCATAGTAAAAAACCTCGCCTTAGCATTCCTAAAGCGAGGTTAAAATACGATTATTCTTCTGTAGCTCCTTCTTCAGCCACTTCTTCAGTAACCTCATCAGCTACCTCATCCTCTGGAAGTAAAACCTTCATACTAAGGCTAATCTTCTTGTCATCCAATTTGAAGTCAACAACCTTCGCCTCAATTTCCTGACCTACTGATAAAACACTAGAAGGTTTCTCGATATGTTCCTTTGCAATCTGAGATACATGTAACAACGCATCAACACCTGGTTCCAATTCAATAAATGCACCAAAGTCTGTCATTCTAGCAACCTTACCAGTTACTACATTGCCTACAGCATACTTATCTGCTGCAGTTAACCATGGGTTATTATCCTTAAACTTAAGGCTAAGAGCAATCTTCTCACCCTGAATATCCTTAATAATTGCCTTAACAGAATCACCTACATTAAATAACTTCTTAGGATTGTCAACTCTTCCCCAAGACATCTCTGAAATGTGAAGCAAACCATCTGCACCACCTAAGTCAATAAATGCACCGAAATCAGTAACATTCTTAACAGTTCCTTCTACTGTATCACCAACATTAATCTTAGCAAACAAAGCTTCCTTAGCAGCTTTCTTCTCTTTTTCAATTAACATCTTACGATTACCAATAATTCTTCTCTTGCGTGGATTAAACTCTGTAATCTTGAACTCTAACTCCTGTCCCTTATACTTTGTTAAATCCTTCTCATATGTGTCTGACACAAGACTAGCTGGAATAAATACTCTTGCCTCTTCGACTGTAACACTTAAACCACCATCTAAAACCTGTGTAACAACACCCTTCAAAATCTCTTCGTTATTATATGCTTCCTCAAGCTTCTCGTTAGCCTTCTCAGCAGCTACACGCTTAACAGACAATAACACCTGTCCATCACCATCGTTTGTCTTAACAACCTTCGCTTCGATTGTCTCGCCAACCTGTACCTTATCCTTCAAAGAAATATTAGCATCATTAGAATATTCACTCTTTGTGATAATTCCATCTGCCTTATAATTGATATTCAGGATAATTTCATCCTCCTTCACATCAATAACGGTTCCTTTAACCACTTTGCCAACGCTAACTCTACTTTCGTCAGCTAAACTTTCTTCAAACATTTTTCCAAAATCTTCTGCCATGCTACCATGAACCTCCTTAATAATATGATTAGGGGTAGATGCCCCTGCAGTAATACCTACCCTACCAACGGATTCAAAAGCAGCTAAATCCAAATCAACGAGTGTCTGTATATAGTAAGTATTTGCACATTCTTTTTTGCTAATATCGTATAGCTTTTGTGTATTAGAACTGTTTCTCCCACCAATTACAATCATCGCATCTACCTGCTGTGCAATAGAAGCCGTTTCCTTCTGTCTTTCTTCCGTTGCATTGCATATGGTGTTATAAACGGTTATATTATAACCTTTTTTCTCGAAAATTTCAACTATTGAATTGAATTTCTTATGATTAAATGTAGTCTGCGAAACCAAAGTAATGTCTGTCTTATCCGAAACAACAAACTCTTGTGCTTCCTCAACTGATTCTAGCACAACAGGGGATGTATTACACCAACCAACAATCCCCATCACTTCTGGATGTGTACGATTACCAATAATGACAATTTGCTTCCCTTCTGCGCTGTCCCTATCAACAATATTATGGATCTTCTTCACAAAAGGACATGTGGCATCCACAAGCTCAAGATTATTTTCAGCAATTACGTCATAAATTCTTCGCTCTACCCCGTGCGAACGAATCACAATAGTTCCTTCCGATAACACCTGCAAATCCGCTTCCTCATTTACTACGCAAACACCTTTACTCTCTAAATCCTTCACAACTTCCTCGTTGTGAATAATCGGACCATAGGTGTACACATCACCTTTTCCAACCTGTTCATATACTGTATCCACTGCACGTTTTACACCAAAACAAAAACCCGCAGTCTTTGCTAAAACTATTTCCATATAAACCTCATATATCTAGATATTTTTCTTTGCTGCCGATAAGATCACATCTACAACTTCTTCAATATTCATATTCGAACTATCCACCAGCACTGCATCCTCCGCCTGCTTAAGCGGTGCAATTGCACGACTCATATCTCTCTCATCTCTTTCGATAATATCTGCTTCAATCTTATCAAAATCTGCTTCTTCACCCTTTTCAATTAATTCTTTATATCTTCGATTTGCTCGTTCCTTTGAAGACGCAGTAAGATAAATTTTCACCTCTGCATTCGGCAATACATTCGTTCCAATATCTCTACCATCCATTACAACATTATATTCTTTTGCCATATCTCTTTGCAAATCCAAAAGCGCAGCTCTTACCGGCGCTTTCGCCGAAGACTTTGACGCCATATTGCCAGTTTCCTCTGTACGCAAAAACGGAGTAACATTTTCCCCATTCAAATACACCTGTTGCGCATCCTGTTCATACTTAATTTCTACAGAAATTTCTTCACATGCGCTACAAAGTGCATTTTCATCCTCAATATCAATCTTGTTTGTCACTAAGAAATGTGCAATGGCACGATACAATGCACCTGTATCTACATAAATGTAATCCATCTTCTTCGCTACTAGTTTTGCTATGGTACTTTTTCCAGCACCTGCTGGTCCATCAATTGCTATACTTGCCATTTATCTATTCTCCTTAATAAATTATTTCTCTAAATTTAAATTATCACATTCTGCTTTTTCGCACAACTGAAAGTTATTTTTTCCATTTTGAGCGTTATGCTTATCTAAGAACTCACTCCTGCTAAATACCCAGTAGACCATGCAATCTGTAGATTAAAACCGCCAGTCAAAGCATCCAAATCTAAAACTTCACCTGCAAAATGCAAACCAGAAGTTATTTTGGATTCCATCGTGCCAGGATCAATCTCCTTTACCTTTACGCCACCTTTTGTAATAATCGCTTCATCCCATCCACGAAGTCCAATAAAAGTAAACGGCAAATTTTTAATAGTAAGTACTAATTTACGACGTTCTTCTTTCGTAAGCTCATTAATTTTCTTTTCTCCATCCAAGCCACTCTTTTCAATAACAATAGGAATCAATGAACGAAGTAATAGCTTGTCTAAGCTGTTTTTTAACTGTTTATTTTGAAACAATTTAAAGTCCTTCAATATTCTTTCATCCAACTGTTTCTCATCCAACGCGGGTTTCAAATCAATTGTAAGATTTAATTCCTTTTCTAAATATTTATGAATATATGCACTCGCCTTAATAATAATCGGTCCGCTCACTCCAAAATGTGTAAACAACATTTCGCCAAATTCAGAATATACTTTTTTATTATCTGCAAATATATTAACCGAAACATTTTTTAACGATATTCCCATTAATTCTTTACAGCATGATTCTTCCAATTCAAATGGAACTAAAGATGGTTGTATATCCACAATACTGTGTCCTGCGGATTTAGCAAAATCATAACCATCCTTACACGCACCCGTTCTAGGATAAGAAACCCCGCCTGTTGCAACAATTACCTTCTTTGCAAGCATTTGCTTTTTACCATCTAATACTACACCTTTACAAACATTATCCTCTATTATCAACAATTTTACTTTTGTGTTCAGCAAAACCTCAACATTTTCTTTTTTCATTTCTTTTTCAAGCACTTTAATCACATCGGACGAATGATCCGATAACGGAAAAACTCTGTTCCCACGCTCCACCTTATAAGGTAATCCAATCTCCTCAAAAAAATCCATTACCATCTGGTTTGAAAACGAATAAAACGCACTGTACAAAAACTTTGGATTGCTTACAACATTTTGAAACAAATCCTCCGTATCGCAGGCATTCGTAAAATTACATCTCCCTTTCCCAGTAATGAATAATTTTTTGCCTAGTTTTTCATTTTGTTCAACTAAAGTTACTTTTTTTCCGTTTCTAGCAGCAAATATCGCAGCCATCATACCTGCTGCACCACCGCCAATTACAATTACATCTGACATAATTTCCTCGTTATTTCATAATGATATTCACAAAGCTAAGCTTTACGGCCAACATACTTTGTGTATTTTATTTTCTAAAAAGAAAGGGCAAATAAAATATCTTATTTGCCCTTTATAATCATATTATAATTATACTGGATATACTCCATTCTCAGTGTCTGCAACCGTTGCATCTACCTTAGTCTGCTGAGCTTCTCTATACTTAAAGAAGTCTGTAGCAACCTGTGGGAATAATGCATAGGAAAGAACATCCTCATCCTGCTGCTTGTATTGTGCCATTTCTTTCTCTAACTTTTCAAGCTGTGGCTCAATATCATCTGCCGGACGATGTGTAATTGGCTCTTTCATACCAAGTGCATCTAATGCAATCTTTTGAACATCCGGATTCATTGGCTTAACTGTCTGACCATACTTACCAGTCAACAATTCACGCGACTCCTTAGTCATGTTCTTATATCTCTCACCCATTACAACGTTCAATACAGCCTGTGTACCAACAATCTGGCTTGATGGTGTAACTAGAGGTGGTTCACCGAAGTCCTTACGTACACGTGGGATTTCCTCTAATACTTCATCAAACTTATCTTCCTGCTTCATTTCCTTTAACTGTGAAACAAGATTTGATAACATACCACCTGGTACCTGGTATAACAATGTCTTAATGTTAACACCCATTACCTTTGGATCTAACAATCCAGATGCTAACCACTCTTCTCTCATAGGCTTGAAGTAATCAGCAATCTCAGCTAATAAGCTCTGGTCAAATCCAGGATCATACTCTGTTCCTTCAAATGTCTTAGCCATAACCTCTGTAGCTGGCTGTGAAGTACCCATAGCAAGTGGTGACATTGCTGTATCAATCACATCACAACCTGCCTCAACAGCCTTCAAATATGTCATAGCTGCCACACCAGATGTGTAATGTGTATGAAGCTGAATTGGTAAGGAAGTACCATCCTTTAGTGCCTGAACTAACTCGGTTGCTGCTGATGGAACCAAAAGACCTGCCATATCCTTGATACAGATAGAGTCTGCACCCATATCCTCAATTCTCTTAGCAATATCCTTCCAATATTCCATTGTATAAGCATCACCCAATGTATAAGAAAGGGCGATCTGAGCATGTCCTTTTTCCTTATTTGCAGCCTTAACAGCCGTCTCTAAGTTACGAAGGTCATTCAAACAATCAAAAATACGAATGATATCAATACCATTTGCAATTGACTTCTGAACAAAATATTCAACTACATCGTCA
>CAYTOQ010000105.1:0-8639 GCA_964439445.1 uncultured Clostridium sp.
ATGTAACTTTGAACAACCTTGTAATGAGTGTTGATCCAGAGTGTTCACCAGAACTTACTGCAATGTTAGGTTCTGCAATCGCAACAGCAATTTCAGATATTCCATTTGATGGACCATGTGCAACCACGCAGGTTGGTATGATTGATGGAGAGTTTGTATTTAATCCAAATGAGGCACAAAATGCTATTTCTGATTTGAAGCTTACAGTTGCTTCAACGAAGGAAAAGGTTATTATGATTGAAGCTGGTGCCAATGAGATTCCTGAGGATAAGATGATTGAAGCAATCTATGCAGCTCATGAGTTGAATCAGAAGGTAATTGAGTTTATCGACCAGATTGTTGCTGAGTGCGGTAAGCCAAAGCATTCTTATACAAGCTGTGCAATTCCAGAGGAATTGTTTGCAGCAATTAAAGAAATCGTTCCACCTGCTGAGATGGAAGAAGCAGTATTTACAGATGAAAAGCAGGTTAGAGAAGAGAACATTCGCAAGATTACAGATAAGTTAGAGGAAGCATTTGCAGATAAAGAAGAGTGGTTGTCTGTTCTTGGTGAGGCAATTTACCAGTATCAGAAGAAGACAGTTCGCAAGATGATTTTAGTAGACCAGAAGAGACCAGATGGTCGTGCAATGTCACAGATTCGTCCACTTGCGGCAGAGATTGACATTATTCCTAGAGTTCATGGTTCTGCTATGTTTACACGTGGACAAACTCAGATTTGTAATGTGACAACGTTGGCACCTCTTTCTGAGGCTCAGAAGATTGATGGATTGAATCTATTAGAGACAAACAAGAGATATATGCATCAGTATAATTTCCCTTCTTACTCAGTAGGAGAGACAAAGCCATCTCGTGGTCCTGGACGTAGAGAGATTGGTCACGGTGCGTTGGCAGAGAGAGCGTTATTGGCAGTTCTTCCTTCAGAAGAAGAATTCCCATATGCAATCCGTACAGTATCAGAAACGTTTGAGTCAAATGGTTCTACATCCATGGCTTCTACTTGTGCATCTTGTATGTCATTGATGGCAGCAGGTGTACCAATTAAGAAAATGGTAGCTGGTATTTCTTGTGGTTTGGTTACTGGTGATACAGATGATGAGTATGTATTGTTAACAGATATTCAGGGTCTTGAGGATTTCTTCGGTGATATGGACTTTAAGGTAACCGGTACAAAGGACGGTATTACAGCAATTCAGATGGATATTAAGATTCATGGTTTGACAAGACCTATCGTTGAGGGTGCAATTCAGAGAACAAGAGAAGCTAGAATGTTCATTATGGATGAGGTTATGTCTAAGGCGATTTCAGAGCCTCGTGCAACAGTTGGTGAGCTTGCACCTAAGATTTGTACAATGAAGGTTGATCCGGAAAAGATTGGTGAAATCATTGGTCAGAGAGGTAAGACAATCAATACAATTATCGAAGAGACAGGCGTCAAGATTGATATTGATGATGAAGGAACAGTAGCTGTATGTGGTGTTGACCAGGCAGGTATTGATAAGGCACTTAAGATTATTCACTCAATTGTTGATCCGATTGAAGTTGGTAATGTATACGAAGGTAAGGTTGTTCGTATTATGAACTTTGGTGCTTTTGTAGAGCTTTCACCAAATAAGGATGGATTAATTCACATTTCAAAGCTTTCTAAGGAGAGAGTTGCTAAGGTGGAAGATGTTGTGAATATTGGTGATACAGTTAAGGTTAAGGTTCTTGAAGTGGATCGTATGGGCAAGATAAGCTTAAGCCTTAAGGATGTAGAAGAATAATAATTAAAGATGGGGACTACCGTATGGCAGTCCCTTTTTTACAAATAGAAAGGAGAATGTAGGATATGCAATACGGTTATTTTGATGAGGCAGCAAAGGAATACGTGATTACAAGACCAGATACACCAGCACCATGGGTGAATTATTTGGGTTCCCCGGCGTATGGAGCAATTATTTCGAATAATGCAGGTGGTTACAGCTTTGAGAAGAGTGGTGCACATGGAAGAATCATCCGTTATGTGTTTAACCAGTTTGATCAGCCGGGAAGATATATTTATTTAAGAGATGATGAGAGCAAGGATTTCTGGTCTGCATCTTGGCAACCGGTTGGCAAATCATTTGATGAATATAAGAGCGAGTGTCATCATGGTACAGGCTACACCAATATGAAGGCAGAATATGCAGGAATTGCATCCGAGGCACTTTATTATGTTCCTTTGAATAAGAGTTATGAGGTTTGGCGTGTTAAGGTGACGAATAAGTCAGATAAGCCAAGAAAATTATCTGCTTTTGGTTATTGCGAGTTTACTAATGATAGTAATTATGAGCAGGATCAGGTAAACCTTCAGTATACCTTATTTATCACTAAGACATATTTTAATAAGAATCGTATTTATCAGACGATAAATGAGAATATTAAGAGTGATGTAGATGGTAACCAGAATACTACTAGATTTTTCGGTATGGCTGGCGCAGATGTAGCTTCTTATTGTGGTGATAAGGAATGTTTTATCGGCAGATATCACGGATATAATAATCCTGTAGCAGTAGAGGAAGGTGCATGCGATAATGCATTAAATTATAATTCGAATGCTTGTGGAGCACTTCATACAACAATGGAGTTGGCTCCGGGAGAAACAAAGACATTTACCTTTGTATTAGGTATGAAATCTGATAAGGATGCAGAAGCAATTCTTGCAAGCTATGCAGATGTAGAAAAGGCGACAGAGGCTGAGCTTACAGAGCTTAAGAACTATTGGCATGGTCAGTTGTCTCATTTACAGGTCCAGACTCCTTCTGATAGCTTTAATAATATGGTTAACACATGGAATGCGTACCAGTGCTTTATGACATTTATTTGGTCTAGAGCAGCATCCTTCACCTATTGTGGTTTGCGTAATGGTTATGGATATCGTGATACAGTACAGGATATTCAGGGTATTATTCATTTGAATCCTGAGATGGCATTGGAGAAGATTCGTTTTATGCTATCTGCTCAGGTAGATAATGGTGGTGGACTTCCGCTTGTTAAGTTTAATCACAATGCAGGTCACGAGGATACACCGGATGATGCTTCTTATGTGAAAGCAACTGGACATCCGGCATATCGTGCAGATGATGCGTTATGGTTGTTCCCAACCGTTTACAAATACATTGCTGAGACAGGAAATGTAGATTTTATGGATGAAGTGATTGTGTTTGCAAATGGTGGAGAGGGCACAGTATATGAGCATTTGAAGAGAGCGATTGATTTCTCTATGAATCACTTAGGAAATCATGGAATGCCAGCCGGACTTCATGCAGATTGGAATGACTGTTTGCGTCTAGGTAAGCAGGGTGAGTCAAGCTTTGTGGCAATGCAGCTATATTACGCAATGACTGTACTTCGTGAATTCTCAGAGAGAAAGAATGATACAGAATATATTGCATATTTAGATAAGATTCAGAAGGAATTAGGCGATATTATTCAGGATACTTGCTGGGAAGAGGATCGTTTTGTTCGTGGATATAAGGAAGATGGAGAGATTATTGGTTCTAAGCATCATCCGGAGGCAAATATGTGGTTAAATCCACAGTCATGGGCTGTTATTTCAGGTCTTGCAACAAAAGACCAGGCTGAGCTTGCCTTAGAGTCGGTACATCGCGAATTAAATACACCATATGGTGTAAGATTAATGGCACCTTCTTATGTGAATCACGCATTTGATGGAGCATTAATGTTATTATACAATCCATCTACGAAGGAAAATGGTGGTATTTTCTCACAGCCACAGGGTTGGATTATTTTAGCAGAGGCATTGATGGGACACGGAAATAGAGCATTTGAGTATTTTGATGAATCTTCTCCGGCGTCTATGAATGATAAAGCTGAGATTCGTAAATTAGAGCCATATTGTCATGGTCAGTTTACAGAGAGTAGTGAGTCACCATTTGAGGGACGTTCCCATGTGCATTGGTTAACAGGTACTGCATCTACGGTTATGGTAGGCTGTGTCGAAGGTATTCTTGGTCTTCGTCCTGATTTTGCTGGACTTCGTATTGCGCCATCTATTCCTTCTGACTGGAAAGAGTTTTCAATGGATAAGGACTTCCGTGGCAAGAAGCTTCATATTGTTGTGAAGAATCCGAATGGAAAAGAGTCTGGTGTGACAAAGCTTACTTTGAATGGATCTGTTTTGGAAGATAATTATATTAAGGCAGATTTGCTTGCTGACAGCAATGAGATTGTAATTGAGCTATAAGATACGTTAGATACAAAGGAGGGGCGGTATGGAGAGCTTACAGACCTTAATTCACAATAAAATGTTTATGGCACCCCTTTTATGTTGGGCAATTGCACAGATTATAAAGACGATTATTAATTTTGCATTGACTAAGAAATTCAATCCGGAGCGTTTGATTGGTAGTGGTGGAATGCCTAGCTGTCATTCTGCTACGGTTGTTGGACTAATGTATGCAACTGCGTATTGCAAAGGAATTGAGGGGTTTGAGTTTCCGCTGGCGACAACGCTTGCAATTATTGTAATGTATGATGCAATGAATGTTCGTATGGAAACAGGAAAACAATCTATGATTATTAATTTCTTCTTGAGAAATGAAGAGGTTATGAATCAATTAAAGAATCTAAGAAAAGAAGAATGGCCTAAGGTTATTTTGAAAGAATATGTAGGACATACTCCATCTCAGGTTTTAGGTGGTATCATTACAGGAATTATTGTCAGTTACTTGATTTGCAGATATTTGTAAATGCCACGAATAATTTCATATTGAAAAGTAATACTAAAGAGGAAGAGAAATCTTCCTCTTTCTTTGTGTAATCAATGACCATCACGAAACAAGCTAGGCTTGTGAGTGATGGAAGTCGCCGACTCGCCGAAGGAGTAGAGTGATGGCTGTTGCGAGTCCATCGAAAGGGGAACCATATAGTAGAATGGAGGGGCATATGTATCAGGATAACCAGTGTGAAAAAGGTCTTTGTAAAATGGAAATAGAAGAAAAGAGAGCAAAGCAGATTGTGGAAATGGGACAGGTAGATTTATCTCAAAATGAGTATGGTTATCATATTCATTTACTGAATATTATTGGAGAAATTGAAGGACATCAATGTATGGGACCGGTTACAAAGACAACAAAATATGAGCATGTACTTCCAGAGCTCGCTAGAGTGGAGGAGGACCGTTCTGTAGATGGTTTGCTGGTATTATTAAATACAGTAGGTGGAGATGTGGAAGCCGGTCTTGCAATTGCAGAAATGATTGCGTCATTATCCGTTCCGGTAGTGACTCTTTTATTAGGAGGAGGGCATTCGATTGGTGTACCTCTAAGCGTTTCGGGGGATTATTCATTTATTGTACCAACGGCAACAATGGTGGTTCATCCCATTCGAATGAATGGAACGGTATTAGGCGTAAAACAAAACTATGAGTATATTGATAAAATGCAGGAACGAATCCTTTCTTTTACCTGTATGCATTCCGATATTGATGAAACTGCATTAAAGAAGATTATGTTCAATACGAAGGAGCTTACAAAAGATGTTGGTAGTGTGTTGGTTGGAGAAGAAGCTGTCAACGTGGGGTTGATTGATGAGGTTGGTGGAATTAGAGATGCGTTTTCTTATTTATATGGCTTGATTAATCGTAAAAAAAATAGTAGTATATAGATATTGTGGTGCTTTGTGTTCGATAACACAAGGTGTCGTGATATGTAGAAAATGATTTCATATATGCATGAAATAGAAAAAGGGAGGTTATCAGCTTGGCTGGTAGTAAGAATCAAAACAAAAATCAAGCTTCACAGAGAGGAAGTAAGAGTCAGAATACAAGAAAAAAAACATCAACCAATACAAAGGGTTCGAAAAGGGTAGAACCGGAAATTGAAGAGAATTCACTAAAGGCTGAGATTACAGTATGGATTATCGGAGCAGTTATGTTATTAATTGAACTTGGTAATTTCGGTATATGCGGTTTTGTGAATTATATAAGCCGATTCTTTTTTGGTGTATTTGGTATAATAGAATTTATATTACCGGTTGCGATTATGTTTGCTGCATTTTTTCTTCATGTCAATGAGTATAGGAAGCGTGCAATACAAAAAGTTGTATTTGCATCTCTTGTGCTATTGTGTATTGGTATGATAGGACAGCTTACGGTTGGAATTGATGAATATAGCTTTGTAAGAATATTTGAAGAGGGATTTAAGGATAAAACTGGTGGTGGTGTCCTTTGTGGATCTTTAGCATATTTATTACATATGGCGGTAGGAGAGATTGGTACTTATATCATCATCATTTTGGCAGCGATTGTATGCGTTGTATTATTTGCGGAGTTCTCTATTATTGATTTTGTTAAAAAATTAATTCAGGATATGACAGATAATCGCGATTCAGATGATAGGGAATTTGAAGCAAGAGACAGGAGAATCGAAAGAAGTAACAAAAAAAAGCAGGATGATTTCGCGGAGATTGTGACAGAAGATTTTCCTGAGGAACGAGATGAGGTTTTCACCCAAAGAAAGAAGTCCTCTTTGCTAGATAGCATTTCTGTTTTACCGGCGGATAGTGATCAAGGGATATTGCCTTCTAAAACAGTTGGTAAGTTACCGATTAATGAAGAGGTTCATGAGATTACAATGGACTACGATATCAATCTTCCAGGAGAACATATGGAGGAGTTTTCTGTTTCTGAGGTGGAGAAAGAGGTAGTAAAGGAAGAAAAGAAGACTACTCGAAAACCAAGAGCAAAAAAATCAATTGTTCCGGCTGTGTTGCCGGAGGAAGAGAAATCAGAGGTGGCTAAGCCTGTAGTGGATGCTTGTGTGCAACCGAAACCAGAATTACAGATGGAGAATAAAACGGTTGCAGATGTGAAGAATGTTTCTGCGAAAGAGGTTGGAAAAAGTGATGCGGAGTATCGTTTTCCACCATTAGAACTGTTACAAAGAGGAAAATCTGCCACCGCTACAAAGGAAGATACGATTCGACAGAATGCAATCAAGCTGCAGGAGGTATTAAAAAGCTTTGGTGTAAATGTAACGATGACCAATTATAGCTGTGGTCCATCGGTCACACGGTATGAAATGGTTCCGGAGCAGGGTGTTAAGGTTAGTAAAATAACAGGTCTTGCAGATGATATCATGATGAATTTGGCTGCACAGAGTATTCGTATTGAAGCTCCGATTCCTGGAAAGTCTGCGGTTGGTATTGAGATTCCGAACGGTTCTAGAAGTGGGGTTGGATTTAGAGAATTAATTGATACGGAGAAGTTTATCAAGCATCCGTCTAAGATTTCGTTTGCAGTTGGTAAAGATATCGAAGGAAGTGTTGTGGTAGAGGATATTGCAAAGATGCCACATTTATTGATTGCAGGAGCAACGGGTTCCGGTAAATCAGTATGTACCAATACATTAATAATGAGTATTTTGTATAAAGCAAGACCAGATGAGGTTAAGCTTATTCTGATTGATCCGAAACAGGTAGAGCTCAAAGTATATAATGGAATTCCACATTTATTAACCCCTGTTGTAACAGATCCGAAAAAGGCGGCTGGAGCACTTAATTGGGCTGTAGCTGAGATGACGAAACGTTATCAGATGTTTTCAGAATGCAATGTACGTAATATTCAAGGTTATAATGAGAAGGTTAAGGATTTAGAAGCTTCTGGAATGGTGGAAGAAGAGAAGCTTGAGAAAATGCCACAGATTGTTATTATTGTGGACGAGTTGGCGGACCTTATGATGGTTGCAAAAGCGGAGGTGGAAGAGGCGATTGTTCGTCTTGCACAGCTTGCTAGAGCTGCAGGTATTCATTTAGTCATTGCAACCCAACGTCCATCCGTTGATGTTGTGACTGGATTGATTAAGGCGAATGTACCTTCGCGTATTGCGTTGTCTGTTTCATCGGGTGTGGATTCTAGAACGATTATTGACAGCGTGGGTGCAGAAAAGCTACTTGGTAATGGTGATATGCTGTTTTATCCAACGATGTATCCAAAACCGGTTCGTGTACAGGGCGCTTACATTTCAGACGAGGAAGTGGTAAATGTTGTGGAATACCTAAAGGCACAGAACGGAGAATCTTCTTATAGTGAGGAGGTTACCAGTCAGATTACATCTTCTTCATCAGGTAATGCAACTACCATTGGAGATGGTGGTGGTTCTAATGATAGAGATGACTATTTTGTTCAGGCAGGTAGATTTATTATCGAAAAGGATAAAGCTTCTATTGGTATGCTACAACGTATGTTCAAAATTGGTTTCAACCGAGCAGCTCGCATTATGGACCAATTATATGAGGCTGGTGTAGTAGGACCTGAGGAAGGAACCAAGCCAAGACAGGTATTGATGAGCGAGGAACAGTTTGATGAGTATGTGGATGAGTACTATTAAAATGGTTTCGAGAAGTATGTAATCTTTAAAATAGATTGTGTTATATAGTATGTGAAATTATTTTTAAAATAGCATTGACGAATACAACGTCAATCGTTAAAATTACAAGAATGTTAAATAAGAATGAAAAATACTATTTTATTAAGTATCAATGAATAACAAAGGAGATTTTTATGAAAACCGATATTCAAATCGCACAGGAAGCAAAAATGGTGCATATTAGAGAGGTTGCTGCAAAGCTTAACATTACTGAGGAAGAGTTGGATT
>CAYTOQ010000106.1:0-8033 GCA_964439445.1 uncultured Clostridium sp.
TACACATACGTGTATGAAGTGGCATTTTTTATTCACTTCATTTTCTTAAGTGACATAGGAAGAACTCTTACTATATTATATTTTTTACAATATTATTAATTTTAAGGGGGCAACTATGATAGAGCAACAGATCTACGGATACGTACGCGTATCCAGCAAAGACCAAAACATTGCAAGACAAATCAAGAAGATGCAGGAAAATAATGTGCCGACCAAAAATATCTACATCGACAAGGTATCCGGTGCGACTTTCACAAATCGAACCCAGTACCAAAAGCTTTTGCGCCGTATTCATGCAGGGGACACGATTATCATATGCAGCTTGGACCGTTTAGGTCGCAATTTTGACGAAATACAGGAAAACTGGCATCTGATAACCAAAGAAAAGCAAGTAAATATCAAGGTATTAGATATGCCAATTTTAGATATTTCCAATGACGACGACCTCATGCACAAGGTCATGTCCGAGATGGTGCTTCTTCTACTATCCTATTTCGCTGATATTGAGCGCAAATACATCAAAGAACGACAAGCACAGGGGATTGAAATTGCAAAGGCACAGGGAGTACAATTTGGCAGAAGACCCAACGAGCTACCACAGGATTTCGATACCATTTACTCCAACTGGACCTCAAAAAAATGGAATACACAAGAGATTTCTTCCATGCTCGGATGTACTCCTCAAAAATTCTATACATACGTCAGGCGGTATCGACATCTGCAAGGCATTAAAAAGCAAAGAACCTCCTAATAAATTGACCTCAGTAAGATGCTATTCACCTTACCGAGGTCAATTATCGTTCCATACTCTATCACAAGTCTTCGCTTCCTAGTCAACGCATAATACCATTCAAGCGCCAACGCAGAAATTTATTTCACTTTTATATTAATCGTCGCCTTTTTACCACTACCGTCCTTTGCCTTAGCGGTAATCTTAACTGTTCCTGCCTTCTTTGCAGTCACCTTACCCTTTGCATTGACCGTGGCAATCTTCGGATTAGAGGAGGTCCATGTAAGCTCCTTGCTAATTCCCTTAACCGGAGTCAATTTCGCCTCAATCGTAACTGATTTACCTTTCTTCAAGGTAGTGGTCTTTGCAGAAAGCTTAATCTTCTTCACTACATCTTTCATGATAGAGATTTTGTAAGTAGCTTTGATGCTATTATCCTCTGCTGAATATGCAGTTACTGTTACCTTCTTGCCTTTTCCAGCCTTTTTGGTCGTCACCACACCGTTGTTGTTCACTGTTGCATATTTTGGCTTATCCACCTTCCATACTACACTCTGATTACTTGAATTTTCCGGAGTAAATTCCACCTTCAAAGCAACCTTCTTTCCAGGTGCAACCTTCTTAGTTGGTCCAGTAATCTTAATACCTTGTATTGCCACAATATCCGAACTAGCTGGTGGGTTGGTATAATCAGGTGTCAACGTCGGATTATCTGATGGTGTAATTTTTTTCTCCACTGTAATAGCACAACTTGCAGACTTTCCACTACCATCCTTTGCCGTTGCAGTAACAGTAGCTGTTCCCGCTGCAACTGCCGTCACCTTACCATTTTGGTCAACTGTAGCCACTGCTACATTATCACTACTCCATGTCACACTTGTATCTAGTGCATCTGCCGGTTTCACATTTGCTGTAAGGGTAAATGTATCCCCTGCCTCTATTGTTTTCTCTGTTGCATTTAGCGTGATTCCAGATACATATATAACGGAAGCTTGCACCATAAATGTTACATCTCCAGTAACCACAAATATAGAACCCTGTTCATATTCCGTATCCGATGTCACCCATGCTTTCTCATATCCCTTGGTTGACGGAATAGCTGGTAATGTGTAGCTTGAGTCTTTCTTGACCTGTACAATCACTGTTGAACCATCTTCATAGGTCAATGTAATGCTGTATTGTATAATCGCATTACCATTCGCATCTACAGGGTCAACCGAATAAAGATTATCGTTGCTCTTTTCAGAAGATATGCTAGTATCACCTTCAATGACAATCTTTCCATATTCACCGGATGTTGCAATTGCAGATTGTCTAGTTCCATTTTCTTCTATTGGGTCACCAGAATCTACCTTTATGCTTGCATTTTCTAATAGAATAGTTCCTTCACCTTCTGCCGATGCTTCTGTACCTGCTACAATTGCAGATGCACCAGCGCCACCATTGGCGGTCACATTTGGCTTAACACCATCTGTTGTATCTGAATCCTGAATGGTTATATTATTCTTAGCAGTAATTGCTGCTTGTCCTGTACCACCTGTTGCTGTTACACTGCCACCTGTGATGGTTATATTCTCGGCAGAGATTGCTACATTGGATGTACCAGAAGCATCTACATTGATTGTGCCAGAGGAAATGGTTACATCGCCTTTAGTCTGAATTCCATTAGTAGTTAATGTGCCTGTACCAGCGATAGTGAGGTCTACATCATATGCTGATGTAATACCATTTATAATATTAACATCTCCACTAATAGTTAATGCCACCGTTTGACCGTTTAACTTAGATACATCTAAGCTTCCTATTGTCGCATTATTCAATGTTATCTTATTAGAATTAGTTGTAATCTTAACATTTGAATTCTCACCTACAATTGTATATCCGTTTGCATATGTGCTTGTGCTATGTTTCAAATCAAGTACACCATTACTATATGTAATGGTATGACTATTATCCTGTGTACATAACGCATCCACATAATTCTCATCACTTAGCTTCGAAACATCTATCGTGAGTGGATTAGCAACTAAGGTGTAGATATCTATTGTATTCGCAGACACTGCACTCACTTTATAAGTAGTATCACCCTTCAAACGAGATCGAACTGTGTATTTTGTAAATTCATTTAATCCACTGAACGTTACTGTTCCATTGGATTCAGCCGTTTTCCAATTCACTCCATCAACACTATACTCCAAAACACCTGTTGTATCCGAAGCAGAGGATGATAATGCACCTGTTACAGTAACGCTATCCTTGCTACGTGTTGCTGCTGAATATGTAACCGTTGGAGTTGCTTGTTCCCTCTTTGCTACAGTAACTGTACATTGTGCAGTAAAGCTACTCGCTTTTGCTGTAATAGTTGTTGTACCTTCTCCCACTGCTGTTACCGTTCCATTTGAAACAGTTGCAACAGAAGGACTGGAAGACTCCCATGTTACGGTCTTATCATCTGCATCCGACGGGGTGATTGTTGCAACTAATGTGTCTGTATCCTTCACTTTCAAAGAAAGTGTACTCTTATCTAAAGAAATACCTTTTACAGATTTGCCTACTACATTGATTTGTCTTGTAGCAGTAAAGTTTCCATCTACTGTCTTCACCGTAACAGTTGCAGTACCTTTTTCTTTTGCAGTAATCTTACCATTGCTATCAACCGTAACTGCAGAACCTGTTACACTCCATGTTACAGATTTGTTATCTGCATCAGATGGTGTAATTGTATACGACAATGCGTTGGCTGTTTCATCCACCTCTAATTGTAATGGTGTAGTTGCACTATCAAGAGTAATGCCCGTTACTGGTGTAGTTACTGTTACATTACAGGTTTTCTCTATACTTCCTGTTTTTGCTGTAATGGTCGCTGTTCCTGACTTCTTCGCTGTAACTGTCACTGTTTTTCCAGTTGATGTCACACTTGCCACTGACGAATCAGAAGAAGTCCATGTTACTGTTCCCAAATCCGCATCATTTGGACTTGGGGACGCTGTAATCGTAGTTGTTTGACCCTTCGTTAAGCTTATGGTTGATTTATCTAAATCAATCGCCTCTAAAGGAACTGTGACAGTCACCGTACAGGTCTTTGAAATACCATTTGCAGTAACCGTAATAGTTGCGCTACCTTTTCCTACTGCCGTCACATTGCCGCTTTGGTCAACAGTAGCTATACTTGTAGCATTACTTGACCAAGAAGTTGTATATGCATCCGGACTAGTTGGTGTAGTAGATGCAATACTGACTTTAGTTGTACTGCCCTTTGTCAACGATACATTTGTCTGGTTCAAGGTAAATGCAGTTAATGGGTTGGTAACTGTGACAGTACAGGTTGCCGTATATGAACCATCCTTTGTAGTCACAGTAATAGTTGTGTTACCTGACTTTAGCCCTTTGACCGTTGCTGTTTTTCCAGAACCCGACACGGATACAACACTCGAATCACTAGATGACCATGTTACGCCCTGCGTTGTAGCATCTGATGGTGTAATCGTCGCCGTTAAAGTACTTGTTTCTCCTGCTTTTAATGCCAATGTAGTCTTATCAAGAGATACACCGGTGACAGCAACCGGATTGGCACCTGTTATTATACGACGCTCCGGAATTAAAGTATCTTCACCAACTGTAAACTGAGCTGCTTTTTCTTCTGCAGTACCGCTATTATTAATATAGTAATACAAACCTGCTGCTGCTGCCACTAAGGCTGCATTATAATCCAAAGCAACTTCGTTCTCATTATAATCTGTAACCTCATCCCCATATTCTGCACTTGTACTTGCCGGGCCGCCGACCAAAGCACCAACCAAGGTATGTGCATAATTTGCACAATTATTATCAGCATCTGTATCTTTTTCTGAATTGCTAGCATATCCACTAGCCGCTCTATGATGTGCATTACGAACCGAATTATTATTATAACCAATCACATAACAATTCTTTGCAGAGTTATTACCTAATATATAATGCATCTGTCCATCTGCCCAGGCAGAAAGCTCCGTGCCCGATGTATGTTTTTCATAAGCAAGAGCCATATATTGTAATGCACAATTATATCTCGCTGTGCCCCATGTTTGTCCCATATTACAATAGTTATTATCAGCAACCATACCTTGACTATTTGTCACGTACGATGCAACATATTGTTTTTGTGAAGAATTCGGACCATACAAAAATGCTGCTGCTGATACATCATCCCAGCTTAATACCCAACCAAGCCATGTCTGACTACCAATTGCCGAATCATACTTGTCAGCGTATGTTTGGTCATTTGTTAACTTATATAACCACGCTGCCGCTAGCGCGTAATCATCTTTATAGGAGGTGGATCCATAAAAAGGCTTTTGGGTCGCATTATCAATCTCAATAACACCATATTTCATATCACTTCCAAAGCTATCCGCATACGCAAATAGCTTTTTCGCATAAGATTCTGCCTCGTCATCATCAAAATTATATGCATAGATTGCCAAAGCTGCCGCTGTTTCGCACACAATATCCGTTGCTGGAAACGATGATGATGTAAAATACACTTGTCCACTTCGAGAATCTTGGTTTTCTGGCGCCCCCCAATAGTTATGGTCTGTATTACCTGATCCTACCTGATAACAAAATGCTTCAACATTTCCACTACTATCTAACACTGTACAATTTTTGAAATATTCCACAAAATGATCCATTATTCTTTTATAATGCGTAGTCAACCCTAACTCTTCATAGACATCTTTATATTCATAGTAAGTCAAACCAAGCACGGATGCACTGTATGCTTGAGGTAATCCAAATTTGGCATGGTCACCTGCATCATGATAACCTCCACTAACATCTATCGTCTTACCATTATATGTAGCTGTTGCATCCTCTTCATGACAATCGTCTCTCCAAGAAAATGAACTTCTCTCTCCAACATCACAGCCACACATATTGGCATCATAAAAATATAAAGACGCTTCTAATAATTTGGCATAGTTATACTCTGCATCATCACCTAAATAGTCAGAAGATGTATTTCCGTCAGAACTTCCTATTTCAATCGTCTTACCTGCAAAAGTAACCGATGTGATTTTAGCTCCCGCAGGCTTTAATTGTGCATGAATTGGTCCCTCCGTCTCACTTGCAGCAATTTCCAATCCCGAAACAGTAATTGTATTACCGCTCGCAGTTACAGAATAATTAGAGTTTGCCCAATGCACAGACATACTTTGGTCATAGGTAATCACCAAATTGCCCGATGTTGCTCCACCTGTATTTTGCACATAAAATTTACTATCAATATAATCATACTGATCTATTGCTGTATAATTTAACACCAAAGAAGCGTCTTCTGGAGTAGAACTTCCACCACCGCCACTTGAAGACCCACTGCCATATAAATCAGCAGATTTAACCTTATAAGTTACACTTCCAGAAACGTTTTCTATCTGTGTTCCAAATCTATGTATATTAATACTTCCATCTGTTACAGAAGACAAATCCACAGTCATTGTAATTGTTCCAGTTGAAGTAAAGTTTGTCCAATTGTTACCATCTGAATACCACTTCCATGATGTATCACACATATATGACTGAATTGCTGGAGTTGAATCTGAAGCCGCTGTAAAGCTCACGATTTCCACCTCTACAACCAATTTTGTAATACCAGCACTCTTTAAATTCGCAACAGTTGAATATCCACCATTCCCAAACTGAATATCCACCTTTCCATTCTCATCAGCAGTTGCAGTCTTTGAAGAAGTATCTGTACTTAATGCTTTTATAACTGTCTCCGCTGCTTCCACCTTCCCAGCCGGAACCATCACCAAGCTCAACACCATAACCAGTGTCAACATCCAAGCTGTTATACGTTTTACAAACCCTTTGTTTCCCTTTCTCATTTTCTTCTCCTCCATCACTTCGTCTTCTTATTCTTCGTGTTCCATTTACTGTATTTCTTAGTTACCGTTCCGTCCTCGTTCATAATATTCTTGTATGCTCTTATCCTCACGTAATACTTTTTCTTTGCCTTTAATTTCTTACCCTTGTATTTCGTAACCGTCTTTTTTGTTTTGTTCTTCCCAACGGTATAAGCTTGTTTCGATTTAAATGATTTCCCTGTAGAAACTTGTATCTCATACCCGTCTATTCCAGTCTGTTTCTTCCATTTCAAAATAAGCTTTTTCTTACCTGCGGTCACCTTAAAATTGCTAACCTTTGTAAGCGTATCTTCCGATTCATCCTCTTCTTCGGCTGTCGCATCAATTGTGGTTTCCACTCCGCTTGTCAAAGAAACCTTATAGGTACGTTCACAGTTCTTCGGCTTTGTTACGCTCGTTGCAGTAGCAAACCCAAAACATTGTACCCAATATCTTCGACCATTCTTATAAAAACAACCAATTCCAATGGACTTATACGCAGCTTGCAAAATATTCGCTTTATGTCCAGAAGAATTCATCCAACATTCCATAACATAATCTGCTGTACCCTGTCCCATAGCAATGTTCTCTCCGTACATCTTGTCACAGGCAGTAAAGCATTCCGAACCATTCGGTCTGTTGTGATCAAACAGCACCACGATTTCCGCTGCCCTCACCATCGCAGCCTCTAATAGCTCTTTATCCATCACAAGCTTAGAAAGTCCTGCTTTTTCTCGTTCCTTATTCACAAGCTCTAACACTTCATATGCTTTATCGTATTCACAGGTTCCTTTCACGGACTGCGTACTCGCCGCTTCCACCTGCTGTACATTCATAAATGCAACCACAAAAACCAACATTGTCAAAACAATTCGTTTCCATGCCGTTCGCATCCCAATTACCTCCTTCGAAGTATCTTCTTCCATCTATTGATTCCCTTGTCAAAATTTCTTATTTCATAGTATAAAAAACCCATTTTTTATTATAACAAGAAACAAATGACTGTACAATCAATAAAACATATACAAAATCACGATTTCTTCTAGTAATTATGTACAATTCATACTCGCAATTCGGGTCAACAGACAATGTAGCTTTGCATCCTCGCGGAGTGCTTTTATTTTATAAAGGATTCCTCATAATCTCGCCAAATCAAAAAAGGCTACCTACTTGCTATTATAATCATCGCAAGTACAGTAGCCTTCTTTCATTTTATGATTTTTCTTCTAGCTGTTTAATACGTTCTAATAGTGCTTCTATCTGCTTATCTTTCTCCACTAGCTGCTCTTCTTTTTCCTCTATCTGCTTATCTTTCTTCACTAGTTGCTCTTCTTTTTCCTCTATCTGCTTATCTTTCTTCACTAGCTGCTCTTCTTTTTCCTCTATCTGCTTATCTTTCTTCACTAGCTGCTCTTCTTTTT
>CAYTOQ010000106.1:8133-8244 GCA_964439445.1 uncultured Clostridium sp.
CCTCTATCTGCTTATCTCTCTTTACAAGCTGCTTATCCATTTCTATTAGCAACTCTTCCTTCTCAGCCATAGCCTCTTCATGCTCCTTGCACATTATGTCTATGTCTGTCA
>CAYTOQ010000107.1:0-8198 GCA_964439445.1 uncultured Clostridium sp.
TTTGTTTATCACAAGTTGCAGGTTTTTGTTATAGAAAAAAGGTTTTATGATGCAAAAAATATTTTTTAATATGTTGTTGACATATAGAAAAAGAATGATATAATGAACATATGAATAATTGTTCATATGTTTCAGGGATTGATTTTCAGCATGAAGGAGCAGGTGAAGGAGCAGGCTGAAGGAAAGGAGTAAAGGAGCAGATATGAAACAGACAGATGACAGAATTGAGCAATGTGCATATATTCATGTGCATGAGGAAATTGTGAAGCAGGTAAATGAAGAAATTCCTGATGAGGAGAAGCTTTACGACCTTGCTGATTTCTTTAAAGTGTTTGCAGATTCTACCAGAATCAAAATATTATATGTGCTGCTTTGTTCGGAGATGTGTGTATGTGATTTAGCACAGATTTTGAACATGACACAATCAGCGATTTCCCATCAGCTGCGAATTTTGAAGCAGATGGATTTGGTCAGAAACCGAAGAGACGGAAAGACAATTTTTTATTCTTTGGCAGATGACCATATTAAGGCTATCTTAAATCAAGGCATGGAGCATATTAATGAATAAGCAGTAAAACCAAAAGCAACAAGAACCAAAAGCTACAAGAACCAAAAGCAACAAGAACCCAAAGTGGCAAGAAACAAAAATGGCAAAGAAAAATTAAGGAAAAGAAAGGAAAGAAAACGATGAAAAAGACTTATATTTTGGAAGATTTGGATTGTGCACATTGCGCAGCAAAAATTGAAGAGGAAGTAGGAAAGCTTCCCGGTGTCAGCAAAAGTACCGTGACCCTGCTTACACAGAAGCTGGTGATTGAAGTAGAGGATGACAAGGCAGAATCCATTTACAAGGAGATTGAGAAGGTTGTAAAGAAATTTGAACCTGATGTGGAAGTAGTTGAAAAATAATTATGTCGTAAGCCCGTGAAGGGAATGATGAGAGCGTCACAAATGTAAGAAGATGAAGCAAATGTGTAAACAGTGGAAAAGAAAGCTAAGAATGGTAGTGTTATGAGTAAAAAGTTAAAAAAACGAATCAAAAGAGTTGCAATCGGAGCAGTTGTGTATATTTTGGCTGTATTGTTTCAGCGGTTATTTGGTGCATTGCCGTGGTTTTGTCATCTGGCGGTCTTTTTGATTGCCTATGTGATGATTGGCGGAGATGTTGTCAAAAATGCATTGCGTAATATCGGAAAAGGTCAGGTGTTTGACGAAAACTTTTTGATGACGATTGCAACAGTGGGTGCTTTCTTTGTGGGGGATTATCCGGAAGCAGTTGCGGTTATGCTTTTTTATCAGGTAGGTGAGTGTTTTCAATCCTACGCTGTGGGCAAATCCAGAAAGTCTATCACTGCCCTTATGGATATCCGTCCCGATTATGCAAATGTGCTTCGTGACGGTGAATGGACAGAAGTGGATCCGGATGCGGTTTCTGTGGGCGAAAGTATTTTAGTACGTCCCGGTGAGAGAATTCCTCTTGACGGTGTGATTGCAAAAGGAAGCTCCTCGTTGGATACCATGGCACTGACCGGTGAAAGTGCTCCTCGTGATGTAACAGAGGGAGATGAGGTTATCAGCGGCTGTGTCAATAAAAATGGTGTACTTGAGATTACAGTTAGTAAGCCCTATGGGGAATCAACGGTAGCCAGAATTCTTGACCTGGTGGAGAATGCAAGCAGCAAAAAAGCAAAGGCAGAGAATTTTATTACCAAGTTTGCGAAGTATTATACACCTGTGGTGGTAATTTGTGCGGCACTTCTGGCAGTGATTCCGCCCTTAGTGCTTGGTGGCGGCTGGAGTGACTGGATATACAGAGCACTTTCCTTCCTTGTTATTTCCTGTCCCTGTGCGCTTGTTATCAGTATTCCATTAAGCTTCTTCGGTGGACTTGGGGGTGCAAGTAAGGAAGGTATTTTAGTGAAAGGAAGCAACTATTTGGAGGCACTTGCTGATACGGAAGTAGTTGTTATGGATAAAACAGGTACACTGACCAAAGGTAATTTTGCAGTTTCCAAGGCGGTTCTTTCGGCAGATGCAAAGGAAAAAGGAATTGTGCCCGTGAAGCCGGAGGATGTCAGCAAGAGCGATAGCGCTTTGCCGGCAGAGGACAATGGAGCAGAGAGCGGCAGTATTGAGGCAGTATTATTACAGCTGGCTGCTTATGCGGAGAGCTATTCCAACCATCCTATTTCCAAATCCCTGCTTGCGGCATACGGTAAAGATGTAGATGTGGCGCTTGTTCAGGATGCGCAGGAAATTCCCGGTCACGGAGTAGTGGTAAAGATTGACAATCGTGAGATTCTGGCCGGTAACGAAAAGCTTCTTGCAAGCAGAGGCATTGCTTTTGAAGATGCGGATGAAGTAGGTACATTGATTTATATCGGAGAAGACAATCGTTATCTGGGATATATATTAATAGAGGATGAAATCAAAAAGGATGCGGCAAAGGCTGTTGAGGATTTGAAAGCATCCGGTGTGAAAAAAATAGTTATGTTAACCGGAGACCAGAAGAAGGTGGCAGCCAAGGTGGCAGAAACTCTTTCCTTGACAGATTATTATGCAGAGCTGCTTCCCGGAGATAAGGTTTCCAGGGTAGAAGAATTGTTTGCAGAAAAGTCTGAGAAAGGCAAGCTTGCCTTTGTGGGAGACGGTATTAATGATGCCCCGGTACTTGCCAGAGCAGATATCGGAATTGCTATGGGCGGTTTGGGCAGTGATGCGGCGATTGAAGCAGCGGATGTGGTCATTATGACAGACGAACCCTCTAAGCTGGCAAGAGCTATGAAGATTTCCCGAAAGACTCTGGTTATCGTAAAGCAGAATATTGTGTTTGCAATCGGTATTAAAGTGCTGGTATTACTTCTTGCGGCAGCAGGTATGGCCTCCATGTGGGCAGCAGTATTTGCCGATGTAGGCGTGGCTGTGATAGCGATATTAAATGCCATGAGAGCCTTGAAGGCATAAAGGACTTGAGTGAAATTCATTCATTGACACTGTAGCGGCTCTTTCGTACAATAAGTGTAGCAGTATAGTTTTAACAGCATAGTATGGGAGGTTACAAATGAACGAATTTCGAATTACATCACCGGACGGTAAGTTAGAGCTCTTATTGTCCCTTCGGAACGGTACACCCTTTTATCAAGTAATTCTTGCAGGAAAGCCTGTAGTGAATCCCTCACCTCTGGGACTTTGCCTGACCGATGCAGACTTAAGCAATGGTCTGGTACATAGTGAGATTACCTATGATGCCATCGACGAGACCTATTCTTTACCTGCTTTCAAAAAGGCAGTTTGTAAGAATCAGGCCAATACAGTGCTTTGGACACTAAAAAAAGAAGATAAGACCTTGCAGATAGAAGGCCGTGCCTACAATGACGGAGCAGCTCTGCGTTTGGTGCTCCCCGGCGAGGGAACAGCAGAAATTATTTCAGAAGCAACAAGCTTTGCATTGCCTGACAGTGTGATGCGTGTGTATGCGCAGAAGCTGATTTTCTCTTATGAAGACCATTATAATCCGGTACCTTTTGGGGAACTGCATCAGAATCCCTTTGCATTCCCGGTGCTTACGGAAGCTCTTCCCGGTGTGTTTACGTTATATGCGGAGGCGGGCGTGTTTGGTAATTATGGTGGCTCACACCTTCGTTCTACCAAAGAAAATAAGCGTCTTTTTACCATTCAGAAGGCGCCTGATAAGTTAGACAACATTCACAGCGAGTATCCTGTTAAAACACCCTGGCGCGTGATTATGGCAGGAAGTCTTGCAGACATTGTAGAATCCAATCTGCTTGAGAATTTAAATCCTCCTGCGATTTTGGAGGATGCAAGCTTCGTTAAGGGCGGCGTATGCGCCTGGAACTGGATGGTAGAAAACGACTCTACCAAGGATATTGACCGTATTCATGACTTTGTAAATTATGCCGCAGAAATGGGCTGGCCTTATTATCTGGCTGACGGCGGCTGGCCGGGACATATCGATATTCCTGAGCTGGTGAAGTATTGCGCAGAGCGTAATATTAAGGTTTGGCTTTGGGAGCATAGTGCGCAGATGCGTGATTATCAGACTGCTTATGATAAGATGAAGCTTTGGAGCTCTTGGGGCGTGGTAGGTCTTAAGATTGACTTCTTTGAATCAGACGGGCAGGAAAGAGTGGCGCAGTACGATATGCTGGCAAAGCTGGCTGCAGAGTTTAAGCTGATGCTGAACTTCCACGGAGCAACCAAGCCGGCAGGAGAAATCCGTACCTGGCCTCATGTGATGACAAGAGAAGCGGTTATGGGTGGTGAATATTTGCAGAATTTCTCTACCTTCCTGCCTATGGGACCGGATGCGGCACATAACTGTACCCTGCCATTTACCAGATGCGCGGTAGGTCCTGCGGATTATACGCCGGTAACATTTGAGACTTATTTGACCGGAACTACCGATGCCCATCAGACTGCACTTACCGTAGTGGGCACCAGCTATATCCAGAACTTTAGTGAAAAGCCTGAAGCGGTGCTGCAGCATCCCTGCAAGCCCTTCTTAATGGAAGTACCTGCCTGCTTTGATGAAACCAGGTTGTTAGAAGGTGAGCCTGCGTCTCATGTAACCATGGCAAGAAGAAAGGGAAAGGACTGGTACGTGGGTGCTATTTGTGCCCGCCTTCCCAGAAATGTGGAGCTTTCTTTTGATTTCTTAGAGGATGGCGTAACCTATGAAGCAGACCTTTATTGTGATGACTTATCCGATGAATTGCCCTTTGATGTAGCAGTAGGCGCGCTTCCTGCACCTACACAGGAAATGGTGGATATGCTGACCGCATGTACTCAGCGTCCCGCTTCCCATCTGCATGATATGCATAAGGTAAAGGTTGAGCACTTTACCGTGAAAAAGGGCGATGAAAAGATGATTCCTCTTTCTGTTAACGGTGGATTTGCGTTAGCGATTCATGGGAAATAAAATTGTTCAAAAAGTCGGGTAGTTTTACCCGGCTTTTTCATAAGAAGAAAGAGAAGGGAATTTAAGGTTGGTGTTGCGTTATGAGAAGAATTTATTTAGATACAACGCAAGCAGATATGTGCATTGGCGTATATGTGAATGATACGGAAGTTGTACCTATCTGTTATATTGATGCAGAGAAGAAGTGTTATCTGATTGCTGCAAATGGAAGAGACTTTTTAAGTAATGTTCATCAATGGAAAGAAAAGCTAACACCTTGTACAAGTATCGAAATATTTGATTCTTTTGAGATGGCACAAAAAAAGTATGAGTTTTTAGATAGAGTTGCGATAGAACAAGAATTGAGAAACATAGAGCAGAAAAGTAAACTTTGAATTCTCACTTGAGGTATTTTAAAGGGTTTAATAACTGTTATATTTATTTATAGAAATCTCGGCTAACCATTGAGAATACTAAAGTTTTCGTGGGTGTCCTTTCCATTACATCTTGTATCGTGTTATATCTTCTTCCCTTGTTTATGAACCCTCATAAGGGAAAAAACAAGGGAAAGAAAGTGTCCAAGCAGTTGCTCGGGCATTTTTTTGTATTTTAAAGGAAATCTACTTTACATAATTAAAGAAATGTACTATCATTATGAATGAACAACTATTCATTCATAAGAAAAAGAGAGGTGGATTATGCCAAAATCAAAAGAACGTTGTCAAGAAATTCGAGAAGCGATGAAAAATACTATTTTGCGAAAGGCACTATTATATTTTGCGAGGAATGGTTTCGCAGGAACTAAAATTAGTGATTTGTCCAAGAATATCGGAATTGGACAGGGAACAATCTATGTCTACTTTGAATCGAAAGAGGAATTATTTCAAGAGATATTAAAGATTGCAGATAGTAATGAGATGTTAAAAAAGATGAAATTATTGGCGGGCATGCCAATTTCCGCAAAGAAAAAGTTGCGTATGTTATCCGAGACAGTGCTTAATCGTCTTAAGGAAGAAGAAACTTTTGCAGCCATGATTGCTTTAAATACGCAAATGTTATTGGAAAAGAATGAGGCATATTCATCAGAAGAGACAACTTACCAAACGGAACTTTATAATTATACATCTAAGATTATTGAACAGGGACAGAAAGAAAAAAGTATGGTAGACGGTTCAAGTATGAAACTTGCAGATTACTATTGGGGAGTAGTTTATTTGTATTCGCTGAAGAGGCTTTTTACATCGGAATATGAAATGATTTCAATAGATGATTTAGAGAGAACTGTTTTGAAAGGATAATGGAATGATGAACAAGATAGCAATTTTAACCGGAGCGACAGGTGGACTTGGAAGAGAATTTTTAAAACAAATATTGAATGAAGAAATTGATGAGGTATGGGTGATTGCCAGAAACGAGCAGAAACTATTGGAACTTCGGAAGGAATATGGAGAAAGAGTAATTCCGATGCCTATTGATTTGTCTGAGCTGCAAGGAATTGAACTGATAAAGAACGTGCTTGACGAGAAGAAGCCGCAGGTGGTGTATTTAATCAATAATGCAGGTTTAGCCAAAATGGGAAAGTATAATGATTTCTCCATAAAGGAAATTGACAAGACGATCAATGTGAATTGTAAGGCGCCTGTTATGCTTGCCTCAATTTGTATTCCATATATGGGAAAAGACAGTAAGATATTAAATATTTCTTCTGCTTCTGCGTTTCAGCCCAATCCGTATATTAATTTGTATGCAGCGTCCAAAGCATTTGAGAGAAACTATTCCAGAGCTCTCAATGTGGAACTTAACGGAACGGGCATTACAAGTACGGCAGTTTGTCCGGGATGGATAGATACAGAACTCTTACAAAAAGAGATAAATGGGAAAAAAGTAAGATTTCCAGGATTGGTTACACCGGATAGAGTTGTTAAACAGGCGATTAAAGATGCGAAAAAAGGAAAGGATATGTCGGTTTGCTCTTTGTATGTAAAATGCCAGCATGTAAATGTAAAACTATTACCCCAACGCTTAGTTATGAAAATATGGATGGCAGGAATAGGCAAATATTTAAAGGAGAATTAGCGTGAAGAAATATATTAGGTCAGAACGAGCAAACTTGTTTGAACCGAATGTTTATATTAGTATGATTGTAAAATTGTCCGGAGATTTATCAATTAAAGAAATTGAACAAGCTGTGTATAAAGCGTATGAAGCAAATGAAGCTACCATGTCAAAAATTGTGCTGGAAGAGAATGGAGATGCCTATTATGAAAAAATGGGAAGTAGTGGTTGTAAATTTATTATAGATAATTGTTCATGGGAGGAACTGCTTCATCAAAGTGAGAAACGACCACTTGCTTTGAATGCAGGAGAGTTTGTAAGAACATTTTTAACAAAAGAAAATGAGCAATTGATATTGCTTATTCATGCACATCATTTGGTGGGCGATGGACAGGCTGTTTTAATTTTGGTAAATGATATTGTAAACAGTATGAATAAGCAGCCGCTTGCATATAAGGCAATGCTTTCTGTTGATCGAACCTTTTTGGAGAAAAGAGCAAAGTTAGGTAAAGGGACAAAATTATATATTAAACGCATTAATCAGAAGTGGCATGAAAAGGCAAGAACATTTACATGGGATGATTATTATGCCATTCACAGGAAATATTGGAATGAACATGTTTCCGAAATACAATGGAAAACTTATGATATTAAAGAATTAAGGTCCAGATGTCCTAAAGGTGTTACTATTAACAGTTATCTGATTACAATGCTTCTGAGAGAGCATCCGGGATGTAAAGTGGTAGGAATTCCTGTCAGCATAAGAGAAGATAAGGGAATGTCGAATCAGACCTCCGGTATTGCTGTAAAATATAAGTACAATTCCCAAAGGGAGCTTGAGGTGAATGCAAATCGAGTTCACAAGGCTATTTATAAAAAACTAAAAAAAGAAATATGAAGTATTTTATTCTCTTGTTTATGGAACAGTTATGTCCGTCTTTGATAGATGCCGTTTTATTACAAAGTCACGGATGCTATCAAAATAAACTGACTGAAAAGATGGCGAAGGTTATGGGATATATAGGTGATGGTGGCAGAGATTTAGGAGTTACAAACTTAAATATAATTGATATTCAAAATGTATATGCAAGATTTGTAATTGAGGAGATCATGTTTGTTCCACCGAAGATATCCTATGCCCAAAAAGTTATTGGAATCTCCACCTATGCAGACAAATTGACAGTGTGTTATCATAAGATAACAAATACGATTTGAACGACTTCCT
>CAYTOQ010000108.1:0-8041 GCA_964439445.1 uncultured Clostridium sp.
GGAATTAGGCGGTCTTCGCATTATTGGTACAGAGCGACATGAGTCTCGTCGTATTGATAACCAGTTACGCGGTCGTTCAGGTCGTCAGGGAGATCCTGGACAGTCCAAATTCTACCTCTCTTTGGAAGATGATTTGATGAGATTGTTTGGTTCAGAGCGTATTATCTCTATGTATACAGCTTTGAATATTCCGGAAGGCGAAGAAATTCGTCATAAGACGATTACAAGCTTTATTGAAAAGGCCCAGAAGAAGATTGAAAATAACAACTTTGGTATCCGTAAGAATTTGTTGGATTATGATCAGGTTAATAATGATCAAAGGGAAGTTATTTATAAAGAACGTCGTCGCGTGTTGGATGGCGAAAATATGCGCGATGTTATCTTTAAGATGATAAATGAAACTGCTGAGGAGATTGTGAATCGTCATATTTCGGAGGATTTAGAAGCATCTGAATGGGATATGAAAGCATTTAATCAGGACTTGCTAGACATTTTCCCAATGGCACCGATTGAGTTATCGGAAGAAGAATTGAAGAATATTGAAAAGAAGGATTTGACACAGCAGGTTAAAGAAACGGTCAATAAGCTTTATGAGGAGAAGGAAACGGAATTCCCCGAAGCAGAAATGATTCGTGAGGCAGAGCGTGTGATTCTTCTAAAGGTGATTGATAGAAAGTGGATGGATCATATTGATGATATGGATCAGATGCGTCAAAGTATTGGTCTTCGTGCATATGGTCAAAGGGATCCGCTAGTAGAATATAAGTTTGCCGGTTTTGATATGTTCAATGATATGACAGCCTCAATTCGTCAGGACACGGTTAAAACCTTGTTACGTATTCGTGTAGAGCAGAAGGTGGAACGTGAAGAGGTGGCAAAGGTAACAGGTACCAATAAGGATACATCAGCAGTGAAAGAACCAGTGAAGCGTAAGAATGCAAAGATTGGACGGAATGCCCCATGTCCATGCGGTTCTGGAAAGAAATATAAGCAATGTTGTGGCAGAAATGCCTAAGATTAATAAAGAAAGAGGTGATTTCTGTGATAGAAACAGATGCTATCAAATTTGAGTTAGCACAGTATCAAAGTCCATTGCAGGAAGTGAGGGATTCACTTTGACATCCCTATCAAACAAGATAAGGTGGCAGAGTTAGAAGCAGATATGGAGGCTCCTGATTTCTGGAATGATGTTGAGCGTTCGAATGAAGTTATGAAAACGGTTAAGACATTAAAAGGAATATTGGAAGCTTTTGAGACGGTTGAAAATGAATATGAAGAAGTTGAAGTGCTGATTCAGATGGCGGATGAGGAAAATGATACATCTTTAGTGCCGGAGATTGAGGAAACATTTAACAATTTCAAGGAACATTTTGAGACGCTTCGTATTCAGACGTTGTTGTCTGGAGAATTTGATAAGTCAAATGCGGTGTTAACACTTCATGCAGGAGCAGGTGGCACAGAGAGCTGTGACTGGACGGGTATGTTAATGCGTATGTATACCAGATGGGCAGAGAAAAAAGGGTTCACTACAGAAATCCTAGATTATCTAGAGGGTGATGAGGCTGGCGTGAAGTCGGTTACGATTCAGATAAACGGTGAGAATGCATATGGATATCTAAAATCTGAGAAGGGTGTACATCGTTTGGTGCGAATCTCACCATTTAATGCGGCTGGTAAGAGACAGACGTCATTTTCGTCCTGTGATGTTATGCCGGATATTGATGAGGATATTCAAATAGAGATTAAAGAAGAAGATTTGCGAATTGACACCTATCGCGCCAGCGGTGCGGGTGGTCAGCATATCAATAAAACCTCTTCTGCAATCCGAATTACACATTTACCAACAGGAATTGTGGTACAGTGTCAGAATCAAAGATCGCAGCATCAGAATAAAGATAAGGCGATGAAAATGTTGATGTCAAAGCTTTACGTGTTAAAACAACAGGAAAATCAGGAAAAGCTTGATGATATACGTGGCGATGTAATGGAGAATGGATTCGGTTCACAGATTCGTTCTTATGTTATGCAACCATACACAATGGTGAAGGATAATCGCACAGGAGCTGAGATAAGCAATGTGGGTGGTGTGCTGGATGGTAATGTAGAACCATTTATGAATGCTTATCTAAAGTGGATTAGTTTGAATAAGGAGTAGGGCGTATGGAGGAATTAAAGTATGTAGTATTTCAGCTAGGAGAGCAGAAATATGGTATGAATTTGATGCGTGTTAACGGAATCGAAAAGGATTATGTCATTATTCCGATTCCGAATGCACCGGAAGGCATTAGTGGAATTATCAATCTGCGTGGTGCGGTTGTGCCGGTTTACAGCTTGAGAGAGCGCTTTGGTATGAGTAAGCGAATTGACAATCCGGAAAAGAGTCTTTTGATTACAAATAGTTCTGGGACGACATTGGCTTATGAGGTGGACGCTGTAGATGAAATTGAAGTAATGCAATCAAATAATATAAATGATATGCCATTTGTAGCGTCAAATGAAGATACCGCATTTATGGATAAGGTTTTGCGTATCAGAAATGACATCATTATAGCAATTAATGTGGATAAAGTATTATCAGAAGAGGTTCGGGCTAGAATTAATCAGCTTATTGAAGATAATCAGTAATGTTGGTTGATAAATACATAGATGCTAGACGAAGAAGGAGGACAATATGGTTAATATAGCAGTTTTAGGATACGGTACAGTAGGTTCTGGTGTGGTTGAGGTAATCAATACAAATCAGGAGATTGTCAATAAGAAGTCAGGACAGGAAATCAATATTAAGTATGTATTGGATTTGCGTGATTTCCCAGGTGATCCGGTAGAAAAGATTTTGGTGCATGACTATGATGTGATTGTTACCGATCCGAAAGTAGATATTATTGTTGAAGTAATGGGCGGTGTAGACCCTGCTTATAAATTTGTAAAACGTGCATTGTTGATGGGAAAGAGTGTATGTACGTCTAACAAAGAATTGGTTGCAAAGCATGGTGCTGAACTGATTGCAATTGCAGAAGAGAACAACATTAATTTCTTGTTTGAAGCTGCTGTAGGTGGTGGTATTCCGATTATTCGTCCGCTTAAGACTTCTTTGACAGCAGATGATATCACAGAAATTACTGGTATATTAAATGGTACAACAAACTATATTTTGACCGAAATGGCAGAGAAGGGTTCTGCATTTGAAGATGTGTTAAAGGTTGCACAGGCTAAGGGTTATGCAGAACGTAATCCGGAAGCAGATGTGGAAGGTTATGATGCATGTAGAAAAATTGCAATTCTTACCTCTTTGGTAACCGGTGCACAGGTGGATTATGAGGATATCCACACAGAAGGTATTACTAAAATTACCGCAGAGGATTTTAAATATGCTAAGGCGATGAAAGCTTCCATCAAGCTTTTAGGAACAAGTAAGAAATCAGAAGGTAAATTCTATTCTATGGTAGCTCCGATGATGATTGGACAAAATCATCCGTTGATTAATGTAAATGATGTGTTTAATGGCATCTTTGTTCACGGAAATGTGTTAGATGATGTAATGTTTTACGGACGTGGTGCAGGAAAGCTTCCAACAGCTAGCGCAGTTGTATCTGATGTGGTGGAGGCAGCACAGCATTTAAAAGATAATATAATGACAATTTGGAGTGAGGAAAAAACAGAACTTGGTAATTTTGAAGAATACAAGAGCAAATTCTTCGTTCGTATGAAAGACAAAGGATTGGATGATGACCAGATGTTTGCAATCAAGAATGCGTTTGGAAATGTATTGTATGTGAAGGCTCCGGATGTGAAGGAAGAATTGGCATTTATTACCGATCCGATTTCGGAAGGTGTTTTTGCAGAGCATATTAAAGAATTTGAAGACGTATATAGTGTAATACGTGTAGATTTTTAATAGTACATAAGGGAGAATGGACATGAAATATGTAATTGTTTTAGGTGATGGAATGGCAGACTATCCAATTGAAGAGATTGGAAATGAAACAGTCATTGAACATGCCAATACACCTACTTTAGATGCAATGGCAAAGGAAGCGGAGGTTGGTATGGTGTTGACTGTACCGGAGGGAATGAGTCCTGGAAGCGACACGGCTAATCTTTCTGTGATTGGATATGATCCGAAGAAGTACTATTCTGGACGTTCCCCATTAGAGGCACTTTCCATTGGCGTAGATATGAAGACGACTGATATTGCTTTTCGTTGTAATATCGTGACGGTCAGCGATGAAGAGGATGTGTACGAGAATAAGACGATTATTGACCATAGCTCGTCAGAAATTTCTACAGAGGACGCTGCTGTATTGTTAAAAGCAGTTAGTGATGTGTTAGAGAAGGAATATGCAGATTACAAGTTTTATGTGGGAACCAGTTACCGTCATTTGACAATTTGGGATAAGGGTGAAGTGTTACCATTGACACCACCACATGACATTTTGGGTAAAGTGATTGGTGAGTATCTGCCAGAAGACAAGGTTTTATATGATATGATGAAACGAAGCTATGACATTTTAGCAAATCATCCGATTAATGTAGAACGTAAGAAACAGGGGTTGAATCCTGCTAATTCAATTTGGTTCTGGGGTGCAGGAACGAGACCGGCACTTTCAGATTTTGAAGAAAAGAATGGTAAAACGGGTGTTATGATTTCGGCAGTTGATTTGTTGAAGGGAATCGCTGTTGGAGCGGGTATGCACAACATTGATGTAGAAGGAGCAAATGGTGGACTTCATACCAATTATGAAGGAAAAGCTATGGCTGCTTGTAAGGCACTTTGTGAGGATGGATATGATTTTGCGTATATTCATGTGGAGGCTCCAGATGAGATGGGACACCAGGGAAGTCTAGAGCGTAAGCTTTTAGCAGTTGAGTATTTGGATGAAAAGGTTATCAAGGTGGTAAAAGAAGAATTAGAAAATGCTGGGGAAGATTTCCGTATGTTAGTTCTTCCGGATCATCCAACGCCAATTTGTATTCGTACTCATGTGGGCGAGCCTGTACCATTTTTGCTGTATGACAGTACAGATAAAAAGGATTCTTCTCTGCTCTATAATGAAAAAGATGCAAAGAAGTCAGGTGTATATATAGAAAATGGTTATAAAATGATTGACCATTTGTTTGAAAAGTAGTAAATTAGCAAGGTAACTTAAACATGAGGAGGAAACTAATCAAATGTTAATCGTAAAGAAGTTTGGTGGTACTTCTGTTGCTAACAAGGAAAGAATGTATAATGTTGCAAATAGATGTATCGAAGACTACAAAAAAGGGAATGACGTAGTGGTTGTATTATCTGCTATGGGTAAGTACACAGATGAGTTGATTGATATGGCGAAGGATATGAATCCAAATCCACCAAAGCGAGAGATGGATATGCTTTATACAATCGGTGAGCAGATGTCAGTTGCATTGATGAGTATGGTGATGAACAATTTAGGTGTTCCTGCAATCTCCTTGAATGCTTTTCAGGTGGCAATGCATACAACCTCCGTATATGGTAATGCAAGACTAAAGAGAATTGACAGTGAGAGAATTCGTCATGAGTTAGACCAAAGAAAAATTGTTATCGTAACAGGTTTCCAGGGTATTAACAAGTTTGATGACTATACAACATTAGGACGAGGTGGTTCAGATACAACCGCAGTGGCACTTGCGGCTGCACTGAATGCAGATGCTTGTGAAATTTATACAGATGTTGATGGTGTATATACAGCGGATCCACGTAAGGTTCCGAAAGCTCGTAAGCTTAATCAGATTACATATGATGAAATGTTAGAGCTTGCAACGTTAGGAGCGGGTGTATTGCATAATCGTTCTGTAGAGCTTGCAAAGAAACAGGGTGTACAATTGGTTGTTCGCTCAAGTCTTAATACTTCAGAGGGTACCGTGGTTAAGGAGGATAAAAAGATGGAAAAGATGCTTGTTAGTGGTGTGGCAGCAGATAAGGATGCAGCGAGAGTTGCTTTGATCGGATTAAAGGATGAGCCAGGTGTGGCATTTAGATTATTCAATCATTTAGCTAGACATAATATCAACGTAGATATGATTTTACAGTCCGTTGGTCGTGACGGCACAAAGGATATCTCTTTTACTGTTGAGGTAGATAATGCAGATGAGGCAGTTGAGATCATTGAAAGACACTTCCATGAGTATGAGAAGTTGGATGTTGCAAAGAATGTGGTTAAGGTTTCAATTGTTGGTGCAGGTATGATGAGTAATGCTGGTGTTGCTGCTAAGATGTTTGAAGCATTATATGATCAGGGAATCAATATTAAGATGATTTCTACATCTGAAATTCGTGTTTCTGTATTGATTGATGAGAAGCATGCAGAGAGAGCAATGAATGCTATTCATGATAAATTTGGCTTAGGAGAGTAAGCTTTTTTTGCTTGGTTTTGCAACCAAGTATAATAATATATTGTGTATATGACGTATAAGAGAGACATTTATGAATTGTAGATGTCTCTTTTTTAAAATAAAAACCATGATAAAAATATTTTAAACAGACGGAGGATGAGAGAATGGATGATATGAACGGAATGAATACAGATGGAATGAGCGCAAATAATGTGGATACTGCTGGATTAAATGCAGACACCTTTGGAGTGGCTGATAATTCTGTGGGTATGGGAGAGGAAACTAAAATATATACTACAGATTACTCGAGTCCTAGCGGATATAGTGTACCAGGATATGGTGCGGGTGAACCACAGCCGATGACAAAAGAGGGGCGTGGGTTAGAAATTGCAACGCTGGTATTTGGTATTTTGTCATTGGTAATCTGTTGCTGTAACGGGTTATTTGGTTTGATTGGTGTCATTCTAGGTATTATTGCAATGGTAAAGGGAAAGAGAAATGGTTTGTCTATTGCAGGTTTGATATGTTCTGCATTGGGCCTTCTTTGCGCAATCGGAATGCTTGCATTTAGCTTGACGGATTATGGACAAGAATTGCAAGATGCTTTTTGGGAGGGATTTGAGCGAGGCTATGAGGCGAGCTCAGGTGAGGACATTTCAATTGGAGATGATGAGGAGTCTGATAATACGGAAGAAAGCTGGGTCTCAGAGGTAGAGTCCCATGAAGGTACGAAGGTGATTTTGGATGCAGAAGCTTCAAAGATTACAGCGGACGGCAATGTGATTACGTTACCATGTAAGTTGTCAGACATTTTGACAATTTATGAAGTTGCCGATTTTAGTGATGTAGATGTAAATCAGCCTTTGGAATCCTATGATTCCGAGGTGGTTTCCTTACAAAAAGATGGAAAAATGAGTGGTCTTAGTGTGGGTGTTGCGAATTATACAGATGAAACGATTCCGAGTATGAAGGAAGCGTCTGTAGTTTCTGTTATGATAGATACATTAGGAGAGGATTCTACGGAACAGGTTTCCGTTTACAATGGAATTACAATTGGAATGTCGCAGAAGGACTTAGAAGCTGTATTGAAGGACGTTTCGTACAATGTAAACGGGACAGACTATGCCTATTATGATATGTATCTGGGCGAGAATGAGGATTACTATCTTTCGATTTATGTAAGTGATGGAGTAGTAGAGGATATCTCGTTGTATTGCTCGAAATATTAATTGTAGGAGATAATATATGGAAATTGTATTGATTTATCTTCTTGTTATTAATCTGATTACATGTATTGTCTATGGTGTGGATAAGCTGAAATCCATTGCAGGACGTTGGAGAACACCAGAGAAAACACTACTTAGTTTGGCATTTGCTGGCGGAAGCCTTGGAGCTTTAGCAGGAATGATGATTTTTCGACATAAGACAAGACATTTGAGGTTCCGTATTTTAGTGCCTCTGTTTTTGGTTTTACATATTGCCTTACTAGTATTTTTGTATATCAAGCTGTGGGCATAAAATATTTAGAAAAGAAAGTACTATCTTGTGATGATTATAAATTGTTGCAAGAGAGTACTTTTTGTTTTACAAAAAAATTTGATAAAATTGCAGAATAAACAGTTTTTGAATCATAAAACAGTATTGAAAGGAAAAAATAATTCGCACTAATTTACATCAAGATACTGCGGAT
>CAYTOQ010000109.1:0-7897 GCA_964439445.1 uncultured Clostridium sp.
GATTTACACACCTTGTATATGTGTACGGAGTGTCAGTTGGTTGGTTATAGAGCAGATTATAATATTTATAACTATTCTGTACCTTCTTTGTACGCCAATACAGAAGGACGATACAATAGAGGTGATGCCAGCGGAACACTTGGTTTTGATTTAGGTTTGCATGAGCATAAATTTGGTATTGTAAAGTATGATTCAAATAGTGGAAAAGTTGATTCTCAAGATTTTGATGGTGCTGAAAATCAAAATTCTAACTTTGCAGATGATATTGCGGAAGACTATGATTTTTCTCTTGATATCTTGTATTTGGATGAATTAAAAGAGATTTCAGATGTTGTACAAGCAAATACAAAGGAAGTTTCAGTTACAGCTAAAGATGGTACGGTTACAACACAAACTGTTAATGTACCTATGACAGAAACGGGTGGAATCAAACGTCTAGATGCGAATGGAGTGGAAATACCATTGCAATCTGCAGATGAAGAAACGATTCTTACATGGATTGATTATTATCAGGCTGAGGCGGATAGATACTATGATGAATACGAGAAGGCAAAAGAGAAATTGGAAAAATCAACAGCAAAAACCGAGTTGGATGAGATTCTTACAGATGTAAAGTCGAGAATTCCAGATGGAGGGTTGAATAGAAGATTCTATATTAGTAGTCCGGATCAAGTTCAGTATTGGATTGATAATCAAGCATATTATTGTTATTTCTTATATTATGCGGATTATTCAACAAATTATTCTGTAAATCAACAGGGCGATGATAGAACAACAGAGTTTAAAAATTATCAGTATTATTATGAGCAATGGGTTGATTTACATGATGAAGTTGTTAAAAATTATAACTTATATCGAAAATATTCATGTTATGCGTCAACAAAAGATACATGGATGAAAAACAACTATGATATGGTTGTTTTGGGATTTGCAGACAATTTCTTTGAGAATGATTTGACTCTAGAAGAGTGTGAAGAGATAAAAGCATATGTCAATGCAGGTGGTTCTGTCTTAACAACACATGATTCAACTGCTCGATATGCAGATCCTGATAAGAGTGCAGTTAATTTAACAACTAATTTAAGAAGTACATTTGGTATTGATCGTTTTCATGCAACGATTGATGAGAGTAAGAATAATAGTTTGACAAATGTTAATTATGCATATCAGATGGTTTATGTAAGAGATGCAACTGATAATGTGTTCTATGGTCCGATTCAGTTAAGCAATAAGGAAGTAACAATTAAGTTGTCTCGTACTGGAAAGGAATCTGAAACGGTAACAAGTAATAATTCTACTTATACAGTATATAAGGCGGATTATGTTGAAAATGCAAATGTAGTTTCAACGAATGGAAAAATTAATATTAATATTGAGTTATACGATACTGTAGCTGATATGGAAAGTGGAAACCTTTCAACTTCTTGGGGAAAAGATTCTCCATGGACTAATAGGTATTTTTCTGTTACTACTACACTTAATACATATAGTGGAACAGCTGTAGAAGGTAATACAACTGGAAAGATGAGTTTAAATTATGAAGTTGGAACAACTAAAATTGATAGTTTTAATTTCCCATTTTTCAAGTTTGATGATGCTACAGTTGCTGGCAGACCAAAGTATTTTGTTACGCCATGGTCTGTTAGCCAAAAGGATGATGAAACTGCAGAAGAAAGAGTGTTATGGCAAGCCACTTTAGATAATATGGGAGCTGGTGGTTCTTCTAGTAAACTGTCTTTAGTAGGTACAACCGATGCAGTTGGTATTTATCGTCATGAAGATGATGGTCATAGTTCACCATATAAGTATGTGGAGTATAATTGGATTTTGAATGCGAATTATGCTGCACAGATAAATTATACGAATAGTAACATAGGTGGAACGGACAAGGCAGAAAGGGTTAATAAGGGTATTGTTACAACATATCCATTTACTTTAGGTGATGAGTTGGCGATATCTCCAACACATCCACAGCAGTATGCTGTCGATTTAGAGGATAGTAATATGGCTGTATGGTATACATTGTCAGGTACTAATCTTAACACGAATGATACTACGACCGGAGCGCTTAATCCGAAAGTGCGTTCTTCACTCTTTGCAGCTACACCACGTGATGGTATGGATAACTACTTTGTGTACACGTATAAATCTGGAAAGGGAACAGTTCATTATTGTGGTGCAGGACATTCAGTTATTACTGGTGTTGGAAAGAATAATAATATGGAGCGTATGTTATATGTCAATCTTGTTGTAGATTCGGTTCGTAATTCTAGTTCAAAACCTAAGATTACTGTTTTGGATAAAAACAACAAGGAATTGACGGAAAACTCTGAAGGCAAATTAAAGCTGGATAAGGATGGTAATCCAGTATATAGTGTTGAAGATAAATCGGAGATTCCGGAGTTTAACTTTGATGTTAAGTTTAGTTCATTGACTTCATTAACAGATGTATATGTATTCTATGATTTGAACTATGATGGATTGAATGCAGATTATTCAAATAAGTATACCGATGATGACCAACACGTATTGATTCATCATTATCAGTCTCCTTCAACAGACCCTAAAAAAGAGGTAACCGTAGAAGGAAGTAAGATGAATGCTAAAGCAAGAGAAGGTCTCTTCTATGCTGATTCCAACGGCAATAATACCTACGATGAAGGTGAGTGGGATTACTTACAGTTTGATAAGAAAACCGATAAAAATGGTAAGGTGATAGATTACTTTGAAAACTATGGTGGTAACTACACATATATCGTAATTTGGGCGAAGGATGCGAATGGTAAGACTGCTCATAAGAGAATTAAGATTACGTTGACCAAGAAATTGTTTGATTTGACATATAATTCCTCTTGTGGATATGCTCCTTACTATTATAGCACTATTTTCACTGCTGTTGATATGACAGAGCGTACAAAATTCAATATCTAGTATATGGTTACTACAACCTCAGGAAGAAATTCCTGAGGTTGTTTTCTTTTTGCAGACAAAATATTATAGTTATGCTATACTAACAAGGTGTGATTAAATGGAATTATGGTGAGAGGAGAAGCATGAATACATTTTAAGATGTTATATGCAATGGAGTTATGACTATTTTTTTTCCAAACCGGTATTTTGATAAAAAAGAAGATATTCCGATGAAGGAATATTATGAAAAAGGATATCGAGGAGTTCTGTTTGATATAGATAATACATTGGTGCCACACAATGAGCCAGTGGACGACAAAGCTATTGCATATATTGAGAAATTAAAATCGTATGGTTTTGATATATGTGTTATTTCCAATAATAAGGAAGAACGAGTCAGGTTGTTCAGTGAACCTCTAGAGGTAAAATATGTGTATAAGGCATGGAAACCATCCAGAAAAGGTTATGAGCAGGGAATGGAGATATTGGGAACCAATAGGGAAAATACACTGTTTGTTGGAGACCAGATATTTACTGATGTCTGGGGAGCTAACCGAGCAGGGATATATAGTATATTATTGGATCCAATTAATCCCAAGGAAGAGATACAGATTGTGTTAAAGCGTATTCCTGAGAAATTAATCAAATGGTTGTATCGGAAGAAAAATAAACTTACGAAGAATCAATTTGATGATAAGATATAACATAGTAGGATACAAAGGTATATAATGTTAAAAACAATCAGAATAATTAGATATAGTGGTATATAGTTCAAAGAAAAATTCGTGATAGTTAAAGAATATATAAAAAATATGTAAAAAACAGTGATAAGAGGTATAACAATGGAAATAAATGGACACACAAGATTAATTGGTTTAATTGGTAATCCGGTGGAGCATACTATGTCACCGGTTGTACATAATGGTATAAGTGAAGCAATGAATATTAATTCGGTGTATGTACCATTTAAGGTGGAAGAAAATGGAATAGGTGATGCTATTCGTGGTGCATATGAATTGAATGTACTTGGTATGAATGTAACAGTTCCACATAAGAATATAGTGATGGAACATTTAGTGGAGTTAGATGCTGCTGCGAAAGTGATTGGTGCAGTGAACACATTAGTGCGAGATGAGAGTAAATCTGGTTATAAAGGTTATAATACGGATATGTTAGGGTTACGTCGCCAGATTCATGAGGATGGAATTGTTTTGAAGGATGAGACAGTGGTTATTCTTGGTGCCGGTGGTGCTGCTAAGGCGGTGGTTTATATGTGTTTGCTAGAGGGTGCAAAGAAAGTTTATCTGTTAAATCGAACAGTTGAGAAGGCAAAACAAATAGCAGAGAGTATGGATGCCTGTAAAGTGATACCTATGGCGCTAGCTGACTATAATCAGATAACAGAACAGGAGATTATTGTATTTCAAGCAACTTCTATTGGACTTGCTCCTAATGTGGATGATGTAGTATTAACGGATTCATTATTTTATAAAAAGGTAAAGGTTGGGGTGGACTTAATCTATAATCCAGCCAATACTCGTTTTATGCAGTTGGTAACAGAGGCGGGCGGTAAAGCATACAATGCATTGAAGATGTTACTATATCAAGCTGTGATTGCTTATGAGCTATGGCATAATATTGATATTCCACAGGATATTATTGAAGATGTTTATGTGGAATTAAAACGTAAAGTGTATGCGAAGGATAATGTGGTTCTAATCGGCTATATGGGTAGCGGAAAGACTACTTTTGGTAAGGCATTTGCAAAGCAGGAGAATATGGAATTTTTAGATGCCGATGAGTACATTGTAAAGCGGGCCGGGAAATCTATTCCGGAGATTTTTGCTGAGGATGGAGAAGAAGCTTTTCGAAGTCTGGAAACAGAAGTTTTAGTGGAATTTCGAGATAAACTTTTTAACACTGTATTAGCAACCGGTGGAGGAATGCCACTTCGCAAAGAAAATGCAAGACTTTTGAAGGAAATCGGTCGTGTTGGATATCTAACTGCAACTTCGAAAGAAATCTATGACAGAGTAAAGGGAGATACCAATCGTCCCTTGTTACAGGGTGAAAATCCTTATGAAAAGATTTGTGAAATGATGAAACAGAGAAAACCATTATATGAGAGGGCTTGTGACGTGGTGATTGACACCAATTCCAATGATTTAGAAGCGATTGTTATGGATATGAAAAAACAATTAAAAGGATAAAGATTTGGTTAAAGTGTATATGTTCAGTTTGAAAAGCATAGCAGGCTTTTGAATATAGATAATGATGAATGTGACTTGCTTTCTGTAACATAAGCCATAGGAGATTATAAAATGTTTCAAAGACGAAGAATGAATTTGGCAAGAAATATAGCTACAACAGATAAGAAGTTTGTATTGATTGATAGTCCCTCTAATTTGTATTATTATACAGGCTTTACAGGTGGGGAAGCAATGTTTTTGATGCCGGTAATAAGTGAAGAGGACAGGCTTGAGGAAGGGGATTTTTATAAATCGTATGAATCGCAAAACCCTATAACGGGATATATTATTACAGATTCCCGCTATTATGAACAAGTACAAAAAGAATGTCCTGATTTAGAATTAGTTCGCTTAGAGAAAAAAACATATAGTGAAACAATAAAAGATATATTAGAGAAGATCGTACAGCAGCAGGTTGCTGAGGTAATACTTAAGAATTATCAGACAAACCAAGCCGGTAACCAGCCAGAGAAAAAAATAAAAATAGCAGTGGAAAGCTCTATGAATTTAGCTCAATACTTGAAGCTATGCGAGGTGTGTTCCGACTATTCTTTTGAAATAGAGAATAATGCCATTATGGAAAGTCGTATGGTGAAGGATGAAGAAGAGCTTGAAAAAATCGCACAGGCAGAAGCAATCGGTGATGCGGCATTTACACATATATTAAATTATATTAAGCCAGGGGTGACCGAAGCAGAACTTGCATTGGAAATTGAGTTTTTTATGAAACGAAAGGGTGCTTCCAAGTTAAGCTTTGATACAATTGTAGCCGGCGGTCCGAATTCTTCCATGCCACATGCTCAGGTGACCAATCGAAGATTACAGCCTGGAGATTTTATTACGATGGATTTTGGTTGTGTATATCAGGGATATTGTTCCGATATGACCCGTACCGTTGCATTGGGCACACCAACCGAAGAGATGAAAAAGGTTTATCAGATTGTATTGGATGCGAATTTAAGAGCGATGGATGGGATTCGAGAAGGAATTGCGTGTAATGAAATCGATGCATTAGCTAGAGATTATATCAAAGAAAATGGATATGGTGAGTATTTTGGACACGGTTTGGGGCATGGTGTTGGATTGGATATTCATGAAGAACCTAGATTTTCACCAAAATGTGACGTCATAACTAAAGAGAATATGGTTATCACAGATGAGCCAGGTATCTATATTCCTGGGCGATTTGGAGTTCGAATCGAGGATTTGCTTGTTGTGAAGAAGGATGGATATAAGAAGCTGTCTAATTCTGAGAAGTCGTTAATTATATTATGATATCATTCTATGCAGTGTATAGAATGAAAAATATGTAATGTAAAGAATGAAAAAATATGAAGTGTAATAAAATATATGATATGATTTCTGATAAGATTCCAATAGGATACACTGTGTATATAAAATTTATCGGGTTTTGTAATTACTTACAGAACCCGATAAATTTTTGGCTTGTATTACTAAGAGAAGATTCATCATAGATAAATCCAATGGTTCTCTTTGGAATTTCGTAGTCCAGTGGAATTTCGATTATTTGGCCGATTTCAATGTATGAGGTTACGAATTCTTTTACCACACAGGCTACACCCATACCGATAGTGGCAAAGTCGATTAGCAAATCCATATTATTGATTTCTAATATTTGACCAGGCTGAATATTCTGAGTATGAAAGTATTGCTCGATGTAATTTCTAGAAATATTTCCTTTATCTAATAACATCAGATTTGATTTTTCTAATATTTCTTTTGTTGTGAGAGTGTTAAGCTTTGGTTTGTATGTGGGTTCTGTAAACATAATTAATCCTGCCATATTAGGAATATTAGAAAAGTTATCTATGCTGTCTGGTGAGCTTGTTGTTGTATTTATAATATCTGAGAATTCAGAATCATTATCAGATATCTCGTCTTTTTGTGTTACAGAATCCTGCTCTCGAAGTATTAAATTATCCAGATAAGTTTGTGTAGTTATAAATGTATCTTGAATAGAACGGAGTGGTGAAAAAGTAAAGTGTTTATCCAATGGAGTTTCACAGATTAGCCCAATATCGATTTTACCCTGCTTTAGCAATTGAATGGTTTCAAAGGTAGGATTACATTCAATGGATACTTTTACATGAGGATTTTCACGGATGAAATCCTGAAGATAGGGAAGTAATATGTATTTACAAAGGGAAGTGGATACTCCAATACGAAGCTGTCCCATACCTAGTTGACCGATTCTTTTTAATGTCTTTTCTGCATTTTCAATAGATTCGAATGCAGTGGCTAAATGTTGGTAAAGTGTCTGTCCTTCCTCTGTTAGTTTGACTCCCTTTTTACTACGAATAAAAAGAGTGTGATTTAAGGACTGCTCTAGCTTTGTGATAGATTTAGAAACGGCAGGCTGACTAATGTAAAGCGTATCAGCAGCCTTGCTAATGTTGCCAGTTTTTGCCACCTCATAGAATATTTTATAGTAATTCAGGTTCTGCTCCATAATGTTCTCCTTATTTTTTAGATTTTTCATATATTTGTATTTTTTTTAATGAATTTTTATTGATAAAAGGGGGATGTATAACGTTGTTTTCTGTCGTTTTATGGTTGATTATACTTCGTAATGATATTATAATATGAAAGGTTGTGTTTGAAAAGTGCATTTATAACTCAAAGTTATAATAAGTATTCAATATATATATTTTTATTATAAATATATATATGATATAGTTTAGATGATAAAATATAACCATTAAAAGATAATAGGCTTC
>CAYTOQ010000110.1:0-7857 GCA_964439445.1 uncultured Clostridium sp.
TTCAATAATTTCAAAGAACGTTTCCAAATTTTAATGGGACAGTAGTGATTCAACTTTTTTTGCAAATTTATATTTTCTGTTCCAAAAAAACAATATGGTTGTAAAAAAATATCTACAATATGACGATGTATTATTCTGACAATATTTTTTCCATCATTCTATTTATAGACAGCTCATCTTCGAGCGTATAGACATTGATTGATTCACGTGCCTCTTTTTCTTTATATTTAGTGCCGGCCCACCATTCTTTTAAATCAGCTCCTTTTGTAGCAGACATTATAAAAGAGTTTAGTATCATCTGCTTACAGGGCTTACATTCATTTTGTAGTCTATTTTGTAATTCTTTTATTGTTCTATGGAATTGAATTTTAGGATTATCGGGCATTATGCGCATCAATCCTTTAGGGTCGATGAATGTGATGTACTGCTTCTCATCTGTGTCAATCCAGAGAATATAATCGGGGTAGAAGTTTCCCGCCTCAAAGAAGCCCATACCAACTTTGCTCTTATTGCGTAACAGATACAAAGATTTTCCTATCAGGGCTTTGGTGTTGCTCTCTGTGTAGGTTCTGAGCATTTCAACAAATTTCATCTCATCGGCATTTAACGACACAGGCGATATTTGTATTTTTAAACTCTCATTTGTCAAAGATATCAATGGTGCATACAGATGCGAACGGAAATCAAACAGTACCAATGTGTTGTGAATCCCCTTTTTGCTATATGTAGGAATACATTTATGCCGTGTCAATAGGTCGTTGGCCTCAGAGATAAACTTTTGAAGCTCCTCGCCTGTGTTATCTATTGGGTCTTGTCTTGTATATGAGATGGAATACTCTTCTATAAAGTTATTGTCTTCCTCTGTTAAATCTTGATACTCAAGATATGGGGTCTCCCATCTTTGTTTCTCAAACTTAAAGAATTTATCCATATACGACTTCAATACCATAATGGCAAAGTCTGTTACTACCTCAATCTGAGAATAAGAATCAATTGTTAGGTGTCTCTTAGGGATGACGAGCGAGTACCACCCATCAACCATAAGAATCTTCTTAAGGTTTTTTCGTTCGATACTGATGTTGAAGTACGATTTCTCGTTTTTATATGTTTGCAATTCATCAAACATACGGTAATAATTCAGTACCTCTAATGCTTCCACTCCAATTGTATGTTCTTCGGGGAGTGCCTGAATTTGCAACCCCCAAGAACCATCTGACTCAAGATTCTGAATCTTGCTACGACAGTCTATGCGAGTTTTATTACGAGTTAAATAACTTCTGAAGTCATCCCGTGGGATATTTAGTAGCAATCTTTGTGATTGCTTTTTGAAGTTAATTCCATTCTTAACTTTGATTACGCGCAATGATTTTCCCTTCAGGTCCGAAAATCTGCTAATTACAGGTAATTTGATGTTGATTACCTCGTCGTTGGCAGGAGCACCCTCATCGGTCATAAATTTTTTGAATTCCTCCATATACTGTGCGCGAACACCGAATATGGTAAGTGTTTCAATATAACGAATGTGCTTGGGATGCTTTACACTTTCAATAACAGAGGAACGCTTCAGATTTCCATTGTATCCTTTAAGGCGCACGCCGCGTCCAAACAATTGAATGGCCTGAGAGCCTTCGCTTTGAGCAAAGTTGATAAGCCCCATTGTAGATACACGCCACGAATTCCATCCCTCGGTGAATTTGCGTGAACCTATCAGTATCTTTATATTGCTTCCCTTTTTGTTGATGTTGCGAAAAAGTGATTCCTTTAGGAATTCCTCATTGCGGGCAACAATGCCGTTTTTGTCGCAATGCTTAATAAGTTTTGATGTATCACCGATATTGATTACACCAAAGTGTTCTCCATTGCCGATGCGCATTGCAATCTCGCCTTGTACCTGCTTGACAGCTTCCACTCGCAAGCGAGGTTCATCAGATACGGTGTCGCTGTTGAAAACATATCTTAAGACATCCTGATAAATAACATCAGGCGTGGGTTTATTACCTCCGTAAATATCCCACAAGGCGTCTAATCCGCTTTGGAATACATCCTTGCCATTGGCTGTTACTAAGCCTGTGCGCTCGTTAATAATATCGTCTATACGCTTGATGGTTTTTGCTTTGTTGCGGACAAAACTGTCGATGAATTGCAGCACCTCTTGTATATCCGACAACTCTGCGGCAGATGTTATGGCAGTTACACGATTACCCACGAATACTAATAATGGTTTCTCTATATTGAAAGGTTGCAACTCATTATGATACTCCTCGAAATAGCGTATCTGCTGATAGAACGACAATAAGCAACCGGTGAGATAGGTCATTCGGCTCTCGTCTTCGATACCCGCTCTTAAATTATAAATGCGGTAATCCTTACCGTAGCCATCATCGTAGAAATACTTGTAGGAGTAGTCCATAATGATAGACTTGCCATACTCTTCCATCAATTCTCGGTCTCCGACTGCTGTGGCATTGACATTTAACGACTGCTTGAATGTCGCCGAGTATTCAAATGTAAAGCCATCCTCGGCCAAACGACGGCGATAACCCACCCAAACATCGCCCGATGTCAGTCCGCGGTGAGCCTCATCAACTAATAGAAGATTGTTTCGCTCAAATGTATCGACAGCAACAGTCTTCACCTTGCTAACTTCATCAAATTTGTTTATATCGATAATCTGCACATCTCCCGATATTGATTGAAATGTTTCCTTTTCAAAGATGCAAGCCTTGATATTAGATAATTCCATCTCTTCAAGGTGCTGACGGGACATACTCTCATTGGGTGTTACGAGGAGAATCTTGTTGATGCGAATCTTGGCGCCTGAGCGTTGTGCACGACGCAGGTAGTAAAGGAATTGCAAGATGTTGATGTGCATCATAAGTGTCTTTCCACTACCTGTAGCACACATATAGGCGAGCTTGTTGAGCTGTTTAGGTGTGTAGTCGCCGAGCCACACGCCTCCCTGTGAATGGTCTCGTTGAGTATGTACCCACTCGTTTAACTCTGTGCAAAATGACTCTTTGTCCGAGAAATAGCGGTCGAGGTACATCTCGGTGAAAAGCAACGATACCCACTGAAAATACTTCCACTTGATGCCCCCTCGTTTTTTGCCAATTTGCTTGGTGTATGAGCATATACGGCTATCGTACTCACGCAGTCTTTCTTTGCTTATTTTTAATCCGTGAATAAGTGCAATATGATCGCTGAAGATGGTGTGCCCCTCTTCATTTAACCCTTCATAATCTGTGCTGTTTAGGGTCTTACTTAGTGTTTTTAACTCCTTGAGACCTATCTCTCCAAGCATAAAGCGGAATAGCACCAATAGAGTATCAAACTGTACTTGCGGTGTCTTGCTCTTTTTAGCCATACTACTCCTCCCACATCCTTTCGTTAAACTCCTTCTCAATCATCACAACCTTCCACTCCTCGTCGTCAGCTCGTAAATTCTCAAGATTGTTGTCGCCGTTTATATAGATAATATCGTACTTACGCTCGGCTGTGTCGATTTGGTGCTTTGAGAAGTAAGCATCCAATGCCGCATTCGATGCGAGCAGGTCATCTGTAATTGTGCGCCAAATAATCAATGCACGACGACCATCGGGTAGCCTACCATCAATCCGACGGAAACCATATGCTCCGTCATCATCCTTGCGTAGCTCTACTGCACCGTCGTAAGCCGGTGATGTTGCTTTCTCTGCACTGTAGTATGCAGGAATGCTCTGTGAATCGACACTCAGGCCAATCAGATAATTGAAAGTCTCGCACAAATCCACCGAACGCTCACGACACTCATTCTTCTCTGTAATGCGCATCTTGTACTCAAACGGAGTACGGAATTTATCGATGCCGAGCAGACTATCGCGGCTCTCCATCTTGAGCATATAGTTTATTAAGTAGTCTTCACCAAAGAGAGAGATGCCGCCTGTCTTTTTTAACTCGATATTGCTTAAGGCATCCTCGTAGCTTTCCAAGCGCATATATTTCATAATATGCGATACGCCCGTTGTGCGGCTCTTTGGTTTGCCATCTTTCCACTCGGCTGAATAAATTACCTTCTGAATGCGAGGTTTAGTTACCTTGTCGAAATACTCTCCCATCTCTACAAGGATATACTTACGACTGCCTTTATCTTCTTTGTTAAGCATCATAACCGACTGGCCTGTTGTGCCTGAGCCGGCGAAGAAGTCAAATACAATCGCCTCTTTGTCAGAAACGGCAAAGATACAGTCTTTTACAGTGTAAATTGATTTTGGGAATTCAAAATCTTTTTTCGTGAATCCCATAGAGGTGAGAATTTTTGTTCCATAATCACCGGCATTATATAGAGAGTCGCTCCATAGTGTTTTGAACTGATCCTCGTACTTAGGCATCTCTATTTGAATGGGGCTTCCCTTTGATATTTTTACTCTCAAATATTTGAATATCTCTCCTATTGATTGAAAAGCATATCTCCATTTCCTTTCAATGCCTTCATTGTCAATTGGGTATATAGCAATAATCGGATTCTTTTCTGTTGATATAATCTTTACTTCTTGCTTGTCGGGGTGATATATTGTGTGCTCTCCTATAATAATTTCGTTAGCCGAAAAAGGATGAATGTCGTCTGCCAGCACATCTCCGTATCCAATGACTTGTCCATCCTGTATATACACGGGGTAAAAACAATTTGCAGCATCGGCTCGCTCAGATTCGCCGCCCCAATTTCTAAAATTAGACCATTCCCATTCTTTCTCAGGTCGAACCTTTTTATTTAATTTCTTTAAATCGAAAGGAACTGTAAAGATTGCATATTCATTTGAATAGGAGAAATGATCACCCATTGTTCCCTTCTTATTATGTTCAACAGCTACAGACACAATATCCTTCTCTGAATACATCATTTTGAGTAAATCGAACAAATTGTTGTGTTCATATTTGTCAATGGCAGTAACAATTGAACCGTCTATGGAGGATAGTGTATTGGCCTGCTCCAATCGATTGTACATTAAAGACAACCAAGAAGAGTGTTTGAACGAATTTTTATATAGCACCGTACTCGATGGTGAATTATATGGAGGGTCGATGTATATGCATTTAATCAGTCCCTTGTACTTGTGTTGTAAAATTCTAATTGCGTGGAAATTATCTGCATTGATCATCACTCCATTAGTCTGTTCATCAAGATTATTGATGGATGCAATAAGTGTATCACGGAACAGTGTGTCGAAATGACGAGTATCAACGATTAGATTTTGGTTGGCACGCATAAATTCAACCGTTGGTGTGGCGGTAAAGCCGGCTACTTCGTTAATTGCATACATATCAATCCACTCCTTTACCTGAGTCTCATTAGCCGCAATCTCCTCGTAGAAACGCTCGTCATAATGCAGTAGTTGGTCTCGACCACAAACTTCTTTTTCAGCCATAAGCGTTTTTGAAAATCCTCTACTTGTGCCAAGAAGTCGATAATTGCAGTACCTACACGTTTAATGGCACGTACTTTGCCTAAATAGGTCTTCACGCGGGTCTCGGTTTCTGTATCAATATCGTCAATGTGCATCACCTCGTTCTTGATAAAAAAGTCCAACTCTCGACGCAAGAAACCTCTTAAATCTTTGTGAATAAAGTAGTCAAATGTATTCTTTGCAACATATCCCTTCAAGTGTTTTTCTACAAGGGATAAGTGTTCACCGGCTTTTGTTGACACATTACGCAAAAGCTCACTGATGAGCTCGGGGTGTTGTTGTGCTATATAGGTGTTGATGGCTTTTATATTGGTGTCGTGCCACTTCGTTCTTTTATCGGCGGGAATATCGTAGATAAAGCGGATAAACAGCTCTTTTGTCTCCGGGTTATATTCAAATGTCTTTAAGTCCGGCTGTTCCTCTCTTTCGGTATAGAGCATAAAGGTGCGCTTCTTGTCATCGGATTCTTTGTTGTTGTTTTGTTCGGTGGTGGCATCGACCAAGCGGAAGTGAACAGTGATGCCATCCGATGTCTCGTTGGTGCGGAAAGTATAATCCTTGAAATTCTCCGAAGTTTTTATGTAGTATTGGTCTTGGTTGGCCCAATAGAGCTTAACCTCCTCACCTTCATAAGGGATAGCATAAACCCCCTCCTTGTAACGACGCTTCGAGATAAAGTCGCCATCGTCGTAGTAACGACTAAAAAATGAGTAGAGTGCAGAGTAAACATCCGATTCTAAAGACGAAATATCAACACCTTCAGTCAATTTTCTCTTCAGGTCGTTATACTCGCTAACCATTGGTACTGTGGCGGGAAGATGTGTAAGTGTTTCCACGCCTCCTAACGCTGTTTCAATCTCGGCCATACGCTTACGAATGGTGTCTGAGTCGGCATCGGCAAATGGTGCAAGGCTCTCGTTAATCTTCTTCGGAAGGCCATCCTTGAAGAATTTCTCTATCTCCGCACGACGAATATTCATAATACGGTAGATACCAAAGTTAAGATCGCTCTTGTCTAACTCAAAGATGTTTTCAAGTAGCTTGATGAATCTTGCCTGTCTTTTCTTTATATCATTGTTATCATACATAATAAATCCCTCCTTATCTTATAGTTTAATCCTGCTGTCAAATACACCTTCAAACAAACTCAATTCTCGCTTGGCAATGCCTAATCTATTGGCCAATGTCCGCCAGTCCTTGACAGCCGAGACTACTTCATTGATTATGCCCTTAGCAACCTCTAGTGAGAGCATATACTCTTCGCAAGAGTTGAGCAGAATAGATAAATCAGCTTTGTTGGTATTGCTATTGATAAGCAAACTTTGATGGTCATTCAGTGTAGGGTTCATATCGTATGCAGGCGAGAGCGTCCAACCCTTTGCTGTGAGCAAGAATCCGTGATTGCGGAAATGGTCATCACTATTGCCAACGCAGATATTGAATGCCACTCGGCGGAACAACTCTCGCAAGTTAGCATCAACATCAGTGCAGCCACTCAAAATAAAATCCACAATATCCAAATAGCCGTTTCCTGTTGTAGCATTATCTCCGTCATTCAATCCGAGCAATGTCATTGCGGATGCAAAATGAATTCTTCCACCATCATCCGTTCTGTCAAAGCGACGAGAAAGCAAAGTATGATGCTTGTCGTTAGTGGCAATAACCTTTGTTTCGGCGGCATTGATTCCTGCGTTCTTGGCAAGCAGATGGCAGAAATGCTCCCATAGACCTGCATCATAATCATCCTTCAACGAAGGGAATTTTGCTACATATATGCTACGGTCTGCATCTACAACATTTGCTTTGGGACGAGCACCGCCGAGCGAAGAACCCGGCTGCACAAGTTGCGCTATCCATCGTTTTTCGGGAAGGGTATTAGCGTCCTCACTTTTCTCAATCTCCTTGCTTGCTGCAACGAGTTCTCGCAAGTCGGTCAGAGGAGGAATACGCAAAAAGTTGTCTGCGTTTATAAACTCGCCATTAGGCGTCTCCTTGAAACGAAATCCGCCCATACGGGAAAAGTCATCAATACCCGTCAAAAAGTCAAACGATGATAGTCGGCGAATAGGGCGATTCTCCTCTTGTGCCAATATCTGCTCACGACGCAGTAGAAGAGTGCGTCCCCATCTGTCAGGCAGCGCATCGGCAAAACAACCAAAAATATCTTTATTCGGCTGGGTATATTGAATGCCCGGATAGTTGTTAAGGTCATCACTGAGAGTTATGGCATTGTACTTCTTTATCCAGCTGTCGGCAAACTTAAAACTATAACTATCCGAGCCACGAAGCGATTCGTAACCAAGCTTACCAATCAACTCAACCTCTTTCAACCAATCAAAATCGGCATATACATACAACTTTTTCATAGCACATTACTCCTTTTTAGATGCTCTTTCGCGCTGTGGCAAGTTCATAT
>CAYTOQ010000111.1:0-7836 GCA_964439445.1 uncultured Clostridium sp.
GATATTTGTCATTATCAAATCCTAGCTTCATAACGGTAATCACTCCTTTTCCATCAATTTATATCTATATTATTTCTTTAAAACCAAACACCAGAAAGCATTGTAATCTATCTCAATCTTTCCACAAAAACAACTTATAGTTTACCACAAATCAAGAGGAACCTCAACAATGAAAAGCACACCATATCTTCCATTTTCCGACAGATATATAGTGTGCTTTCCATCAAAAAACTCTCGTCACTTATACAATTATTTCAATCGTACTACCGCTATTCTTATCCTTCCTGACCACAATCTGTTTATCAATCCACTCTTTCATCTCAGTAATATGAGAAATCACACCAACCAATCTTTTCCCCTCTGTCAGATTATTCAATTCTTCCATTGCGCGACTACGCGTTTCATCATCCAAGGAGCCAAAACCTTCATCTACAAACAACGTATCTGCATACACTCCTCCTGCAGATTCTTGAATCTCATCTGCTAAACCTAACGCCAGCGACAAAGATGCCATAAAGGTTTCTCCTCCTGACAAATTTCTAACCGGTCTAAAGGACGAGGTGTAAAAATCAAATACACTAATATCCAATCCGCTTTCGCTTCGTTTATCCACAGACACTTCATTTCTCACCAATTTATATTGTTTGTCAGACATATTCTCAAAACGCTTATTCGCCTTTGCTAAGACTCTGTCAAAATATTCCATCTGTATGTAAGTTTCTAACTCTAGCTTGTCCTTTCCTGTCACAGCACCATTTGCTACAGATGACAGATCATACAAAACAGCATATTCTTTTTCTAACTGACTATAGCGCTTCCAATCCTCCTCAATATTATCTATCAGCGTCTGATTGCTTTTATATCGATGCATTATGAGACTCCATCTATTTTGTAACTCAGATTGTTGAAGCTCTAGCTTCTCTTTTTCTGCCAGCAAAGCATCTAAAGAAAACATCTGCTCCCCCTTTATCTGTGCAACAAGACTTTTCTTCCGGCCCTCTGCCTCATGTTGCCGGTTCTCCGTTTGTTGCAACGCCTTCACCGCGTCTTGTTGTTTTCTTTTCAAATCATCAACATGATTCCTAAGCTTCTCTATCTCAGACTTGGCAGCTTTCTCATTTTCAAATTTCAAACCACTCGATAACTCATCTACCCGTTTCGTAAGTTCACTTTGTTCTGTTCTCTTCTCTACAAGCTGTGCGCCAATTTGCTGATAACTTATCTCTAATTGTTCACGATTCTTTTCACATTCCGGCAACTGTTTTTCTGCAGTTGTATATTGCTTTTCTGCCTCCGCCAGCGTATCTAACTGAACCTGTAATGTCGTTATCTTCTCCCTGATATCTAGCTTGTCTTGCTGCACACAAGCAACCGATTCCTCTTGTAACCACACTTCTTGTACTGACTCATATAAGCCCTTCATCTGTTCAAGCCACTGAGCAGATGCTTGGTTATACTCACCGTCTAGACGTCCTACTTCATTACTCGCACCCTCTCTTTTTTGTTCAAGTATCTCCAATTGTTGTTTTTCCTTATCCAGCTCCTCCTTTGTTGCCACCTCTTCAATAACAGGTGCTGGAAAAGGATGCTCCTTAGAGCCACAGACCGGACAGCATACCCCCTCCTCTAAACGTTTAGCCAAAATACCAGCTTGTGCATCATAAAATAAATCGGAGCGTTCTTTGTACTCCTTTGACTTCTTTCCATATTCATTCTGAATACAAATGTACTCTGTCCTCTTCAAATCAATCTGTGCCTTTAATCTGTATAGATTGGAATGCTGAAGCTTCAATTGTTCAACTAGACTTTCTCTTACTTTTGCATCCTTCATCTCCTGTTCACAGAGCAACCTCCGTTTTCCCGCCTCTTTGTTTTGCTCCATAGCAGCTTTCCAATGAGCCTCTTCCTGTTTCAATCCGTCAATCGCTTGCTTGCATTCCTTTTGCTGTTTTTCAAAACCTAAAATCAAGGTTTGCTTATCCTCTAATTGCCTACACAACTCAGCAAGTACACGGTAGTCCTCCAACTCTCTTTCCAACTGGACAATATCCGCTGACAGCTTATCACAAACTTTTACCTGCTCCTCTGCCTCTGTCAACTGTTTCTGTTTCACAACAAGAGACTCTTGTAGCAACAACAACTCCTGCTCCACATTCTTCAACTGGTCTTCTGCTTTCTTACTCTCCTGCGCTATACCAATTTTCCGTTCTAAGTCCTGAACGTTTTTCTTTCCCGCTTCTAACTGCTTTCCCACAGACTGCAAATTCGTTTGGTCATATTCCAACAAATCTTTAAACACTACATCCAACGACTCCCTGCTAACCAGCTGTTGATTCGCTACATAGCTTTCAAGAAATGTTTTTCCAGAAAAAGAAGCATCATATTGAATACGCTCCATATCACGAAGGATATAGTCCCGTCTATTTTCATACTCCTCCTTAACACCCATCATTTTGTGTTTTAATTTCTCTTGAAACACTTGATACTTCTGTGTATCAAAAAGATTTCGAAAGATTTCTTTCTTTTCTTTGGTAGAAGCCAAAAGCATTTTTCGAAATTCACCCTGCGCCAACATAGTAATACGCGAAAACTGCTCTTGATCCAAGCCTATAATATTCTTAATCTCTTCCTTCACTGCATCCACAGATGTTATTTCCCCTCTGTCATCAGGAAGTCGAAGTGTTACGGCAGTATTTTCCTTTGTGTAGCCACCTTTATTATTCTTCACCGGTCTCATATATTCTGGCACACGATGAATTGTATAACGTTTCCCTTGCGAAAGAAAAGTAAGCTCAACAAAAGTCTTCATCTCATCCTTCGCATATTTACTGCGAAGAGATCTCACATCACGATAGCTACCACTTGTTGTTCCATATAGCGCAAAAGATATCGCATCAAAAATTGTCGTCTTGCCTGCACCGGTATCTCCCGTTATCAGATAAATCCCCGCATCGCCTAGCTTTGTAAAATCGATTACTCTTTCATCTGCAAATGGTCCGAATGCCGATATCACTAACTTAACTGGCTTCATCCCATCACCCCCAAATCTCTCTCATAATCTCTAACACAATCGCTTCCTTCTCCTCACTCAAATCCTCTTGCTTACGAAGCATGTAAAACTCCTTAAAAAACTCGATTGGTTGCTTCTGCTCTCTATTTCCAACAACATCCACCGATTGAAGCATCTGCTCTCCCTGTCCCGTATATTCCAGCGACATAATATTGGGATAAATGACACGAAGCTTATTCATAGCGTCCGGAATAATATTCTCCTCTGTTAATATTACTTTAAAATAATTCTCACACTTCTTCGCCTTAGAGAAATCCTCTGATACTAGTTCTTCAAAGGTTCCCTTTATCTCCTCCATATCACGTAAAGGTTCTATCGGAATCGTTTCTATCTCCACTTCTCCTTTCCCCTTCAACTCTACTATTGTAATAGATTTATTATGGTTACACTCACTAAAGGAATACTTCAAAAGCGTTCCTGCATAACGAATAGACTCCCTCGCTACGTGTTGTGGCCCGTGAATATGCCCAAGTGCAACATAGTCAAAAGCAGAAAACAGCTCTGCATCCACATTATCCACTCCTCCAACGGATACACTTTCTGATCCCGATTTAGATGCACCTGTCACAAACTGATGTGCCACCAAAAGATTGCGCGCAGAAGAATCCGCCTCCGCTTCCTCTAGCACTTTTGCAATTGCATCATGATACGTTTTGATCTTTGTATTCTCAATCTCAGATTCAGAGATTGTTTCCTCCAAATCCTCTACCTTTTCCCACACTCGTCTCACATTCACCGGTTTCACGAACGGTAACATATATATATTCAACGGACCATACTCATCCTGTAAAACAATTGGCTTCAAGGCTCCCTTATAGATTGATTCCACATGCAATCCACTCTTTTCAAACAATCTAGCACCAAACGCCAAGCGCTCCCCACTATCGTGATTCCCGCTTATCATATAGACCGGTATCCCTAAATCCGAGAAAGCTGTCAAAAAAGAATCCAAAAGCTGTACCGCTTCACCCGATGGCGTTGACTTATCATAGATATCTCCAGCCAACAAAACACCATCCAGCTTGTTCTCCTTTTTTCGCTCCGTTGCCAGCTTCAACACCTGCGCAATTACATACTCCTGATCTTCTAACATAGAAAACCCATTTACACTCTTACCAATATGTAAATCAGCTAAATGCATAAATATCATATCTACCTACCTCCCATCTCTATCCAATACATTATAAACCAAGTATTTTTCATCACCATTTTATACATAAAAAATAATCTCTTCAAAAACTTCAAGGGATGGCAAGCCATCCCTCTCCAGCATCCTTTATTCTATATGATTCATCGCTCTTCTAAGTGGTCTGGCAATCACACAGGCCAACACACACTTTACCAAATCCAGCGGAACAAATGCCACAACTCCAGCTAAAAAAGAAGCTTTCCATGTCATACCGGTTATTATTTTCAGCCACACAAAACCAATTCCGTCTATCACCAATATCCCAACCAAAATCGTTACAAGGATATGTCTTGCCATATTCTGTGTCTTACCTTTCAATGTTCCAATCAAAACAACCGCCAGCATAAATGCCACAAAATAACCACCGCCCGGTCCAAACATCTTCCCCGGACCTGCCATACCTCCGAACACCGGAGCACCTACTAACCCTAACAGCCAATAGCATAGCATAGTAATAAAGGCCTCCTTCGGAATCAACAACAACGCAATCACATTCACCGCCAAAGTCTGGCCTGTAATCGCCGCATCCGATAACGGCAACGGAATGCGGACATAAGACATTGCACTGACAAATGCTACCATCAACGCAATTCTTGTCATTTGCTTTGTGGATAATTTTTGTGGTTGAGAGATTAATTTCTTTTCCGAATTTTTCATTGTGTTCTTGTTTTCCTTCTCCAAAGTGGTATAATAGGATTGGTATCGGGGCGTGGCTCAGCTTGGTAGAGCGCTTGGTTCGGGACCAAGAGGTCGCGTGTTCGAATCACGTCGCCCCGACTTATCATTTATCTATTACGGATTACTCGGCATCCATATATCTAGAATCCCTTCATCTACTTACTAATCCGCTATCGACGAGAATATGAATGTGGCATTTCCCTCTACCTTCACATTCTCCATTCCAGCCGGAAGAATAAAATGACAACCCTTTTTGATTTCTTTACCATTCATAGTTGCACGTCCCTCAATCACAGAACCAAGTAAAAATTTCTGATCCTGTACTAAAGTTTCACAACCATCTACCTTGGCTTTCCACACAGAATAATATTCACAGGTAATCAACTGTTCAAACCACTCATTTGAAGTCATCTGACAATTTTCCATCTTCACATCTGAAGAATTCAAACCTAACACCTTATCCATCTTTCCCTCTTCAAAGGGAACCGTAATCACATCCAAACTCTGAGCAATATGCAACGGACGTTTCTTTCCGTCCTGCAGTCTGTCATAATCGTATAATCGATAGGTGACATCACTATTTTGTTGTGTCTCCAAAATCAAGGTTCCTCCCTTTATAGCATGGACACAACCCGGATTAATCTGAAAGAAATCTCCCTTCTTAACAGGAATCTCCCGAATCAGCTCCTTCCACTTTGCATTCTGTACCATATCAACCAGCTCTTCCTTTGTCTTTGCATGATGACCGATAATAATCGTTGTATCCTCATCACAATCCAAAATATACCAGCACTCCATTTTCCCTAGAGAACCATTCTCATTCTCCTTTGCATATGCATCATCTGGATGGACCTGAATGCTTAAGTCACTTTGCGCATCAATAATCTTAGTAAGAAGTGGGAACCGGTCACCTTTCGCATTACCGAACAATTCCCTGTGAGCATCCCATAATTCACTTAATTTCATCCCCTGATATTCGCCAGATGCAATGGTGCAATCTCCCTGCGGGTGAGCACTGATTGCCCAACATTCCCCGGTATCATCTCCTGGAATATCATAACCGTACTCCTCACGCATACGGTTTCCGCCCCATATCATCTGCTTAAATACCGGCTCCAACAAAATCATACTCATATCGTTTCATCCTTCCCCTAATACATCCACATCTTCTATATTTCTTCCTATGTTTGATGCTTCCCCTAATTCTGTGTTTCCTCGTCCGCATCGTATCGCACACCGGCTAACGCATTCTGCCAACGTGTATTCCAGTCATTCATTATATCCTCGAACGTTTCCTCCGACTCCCCTAGCGCCGAAAGAATCAATCGGTTTTTCTCCACATCTTTATCTAAGTAAATGCCAGAAAGCGCATTTAACTCATCATATCGGCCTGCATTTTCATCTGTTGCCGGGTTATTTACAACAAACTCTACATCTTCAAAGTTGGCAAGCACATCCGGAAGTGCAGCCTTCTTCTTAATCGAAATTGCACCCTCACTTTTTGCAAAACCCGATTTATTCAACATATAATCAATCCACTCTCTTGCGATTTCTTTGTTCTCACTACTCTTGTTGATTGCATAGCAGTAATCTATCTCTACAGTAGCATATTGCTTCCCATCAATACTGTAAGGGAACGGCATAAAACTCACATCATCTGGATTCACATCTGCAATCTGCAAATCGTGAATGTAATCTGAACTCAACGCCATGCATCCAATATCACCACGATTCAACAAGCGATAGAGAGGCTTCCAGTTCTCGCCTTCGGTATAGGTCTCGCATAAACCGTTTTTTACAATATCGTATAACAATTTGTGCACAATATAATTCGGTTTTTCTGCAGTAAATGGATCCACTTCTGTAACGATACCATTATTGCGATAATCCGCATTACCTGTCACAGCTCCCCATGCATGTCCCTGCCATTGCCATAACCATTCGCCATTCTTATATCCAGTGTAATAAGGAATCACACCGGATTGTGTGTTCTGAATCTTTTTTAATGCTGATAAAAATTCACCCGGTGTAGCCGGCAAATCCACAACTCCGGCTTTTGCAAACACTACTTCATTGTAAGCAATACCTAATACATTCGCATAACGTGGCAACCCATACACCACACCGTCCACAGTGCGTTCCTGTAAATATTTCTCGTCATAGGTTTCACTCAACTCTTCCACCGTTCCCAAAGGCTCAAAATATTTCACAAGCTCATCATTGGTAACAGAATCTGGTATCAGCAGCACATCTCCATAATCACCTGTGCGAAGACGCTTTGCTATCTCTTCCTCATAGTTTTTTACCGCTTCGAATTCCACCACAACATTTTCCTGTGACTCTTCAAAAACACTCTTATACTCTGCAAGCTTGGTATTAACGAGCTGTGTCTTATCCGTTAGCACAGTAATAACAATTGTCTCTTCTTCCACTTCTTCTGTGGTAGCCTCCTGCGTTGTCGCTTCTGCCTGATTAACATTTACTCTATCTGAATTTACATTATTTTCTTCCTTAGCGCCACAGCCTACCACTGAACATAGCATTACAGTAGCCATAGCGATACAAACTAATCTCTCCAACTTTTTTCTCATCTTTAAACCAAAAGTCCTCTCTCACAAACTTTCTTATATTGATAATTACAAAACTATTGAATACATATATGGAGTTATAAAAATCGAACATACATGCCAACATTGGTTTGTTCAATTTTTATAACTCTCATCCTAATTTCGTAATCCCTAATTTACAAAAGGGATACCTTACCTATTCAATAAAGTACCCCTTCCCTACTCTAATTATACAAAACGAAGATTATTCTCACGCCTTACCTACAGAACCGAATAATTCCATCTTTTCCTTAACAGTAGCCTTAATCGCCTCTGCACCTGGAGCTAACAAC
>CAYTOQ010000112.1:0-7826 GCA_964439445.1 uncultured Clostridium sp.
GGAGTGGCTATAAACAATGGAACTTACAAATATCTGCTTAATCAGCAGACACTACTTAGAGATGCCGAAACTCTACAATTTATTAGAATGGCACCAATTTACGACTCTGGTAAAAGTTTGTTTGTAGATTCCAATCTTCCGATTAGTGAAAAAGAATTGTTGGATATCAGAACCAATAGTTTTTTATCTAAGGAGTTAAGCTTATTGAAACTTGTCAGGGATAGAGAATTAGTTGATATTACGCAATTAATATCCTCTGATTATATTGCTGAAATGTATGGAAAGGATAGCCACATGGATCAGAAACGAGTTAGACTGATTTGTGAATGGTATGAGAGAAAGATAGAAGTATTTCGTGATTTTCAATTGGGAAAAGATTTAAAATAATAGAAAATTTATGTGAAGGAATAAGGGATTACAGATGTCAAGACAAAATGATTTAGGTGAAGAATTATATAGTATGATTGCTAGAATGCTGAATAGCAAAATGAATCGAACCGTATTAGACAGTATCCGTGGGGAATATGGTGTACTGCGCTATCTTCTCTATGTGGAGGATGGTGTGAAGGCTGGAACGCTGACGAAGAGTATGCATGTGGTTCCTGGACGTATGACGGATATCCTTAAGAGCTTAGAATATAAGGGACTAATTATACGCAAGAGGGAAGAGAGTGACAAGCGTATTGTCAAGGTGTTTATCACGGAACAGGGAAGAAAGGAAGCGGAGGAGAAGCGTGAACAGATTCATCGTGAGTATCAAGGGTTGATAAAGAAACTGGGTGAGAAGGATGCGGTGGAGTTTATTCGTTTGTTGAAAATTGTATTGGAGTATCCGAATAATAACGGAGATGCTGAATAATTGCACACCATATTTTGCAAGCATTTTGTACAAAGAACAGAAAAAATTCAACTTAATATTGTATAATATAGAAAAAATGTAAAAATATAGATATTTCGCATTGTGAACTAATTTTGATGAGTGTATACTTCATTTGTCAGAAACATCACGAATGAGATGTCTATTTTTTTTGTAAGAGAAAAATTTTTTAAATATATATTTCGTGATGCGAAATAATAATGCATTGGAAGAGACGTAAGGCTACAAACAAACTTATTTACATTATCCTATATCGATAAGTGGTATGGGAAGGAGGTCAATATGATTAACAGAAGAAACACAAAGACACTTTATGATTTGGTACAGAATGCAGCAAAGGAATATGGCGACAAGATATTCCTTCGCTATGAGAGACATGAGGAGATGTGTACTAAGACGTACAAGGAATTTGCGGATGCATGTAATAGTATTTCTACGTGGGTGGATGAGAAGAATGCTGAGGCAGGTCATAAGGTGAATGTTGCCTTGATTGGTCGTAGTAGTTTTGAGTATTTGGCAGCAATGTTGGGTTCTGCCGGTGCAGGTTCCATTACGATACCATTGGATGTACAGTTGACGGAAGCCAATCTCGTTGATAATTTGAACCGCTCTGACACAGAGATTTTGTTCTATGATTGGGAGTTTCATTTAGACATTGATGTGGTAAAGGAAAAATGTCCGCAGATTAAAGAGTTCATTTGTATTCAGAATATTAAGCATATTCCATCTGTAAAGAAACTGTTAAAGCAGTATGAGGGTGCAGAGTATGTATCGAAAGTCAAAGCTAAGGATTGTGCGTTAATCATTTTCACCTCTGGTACAACGGGACGTGGCAAGGGTGTTATGCTTTCTCATGGTAACTTGATTGATAACACATTTTGTACAACGGAGAAGACGGATCAAAAAGATGCTGTCTGCCTGAATGTACTTCCGATTCATCACGTGTTCTGTATCAATGGTGATTTGTTAATTGTACTCCGCTATGGTAGTGAATTATGTTTGTGCAAGAATTTGCAAAAGCTTATGTATTCTATTGATTTGTATAAACCGACAACGATTCGTCTTGTGCCAATGATGGCGAAGATGTTATACAATAAGCTTGTGCTTACCAGCCAACAGAACCCGGACCTTTCTATGGATGAGGTTAAGAATATGGTATTAGGTGAGCGTCTTACCCGAATTGTCAGTGGTGGTGGATATCTTGCAGAATCTTTATCTATCAATTTTGCAAAGCTTGGCATTGAGATTGCACAGGGTTATGGTATGTCCGAGTGTTCGCCAAAGATTTCCGCACCAGACTATGACAGACAGGATAAGCTTGCTTCTGTTGGTAGGTTGGTAGATAAATGTCAGGTTCGTATTGTGGATGGAGAGATTCAGGTTAAGAGTCCTTCTGTTATGATGGGATATTATAAGGAGCCGGACAAAACTGCTGAGGCGATTACGGAAGATGGTTGGCTTTGTACGGGTGACCTTGGATATTTGGATGATGAGAATTTCTTATATTTAACAGGACGTAAGAAGAATCTTATTATTTTAAGCAACGGTGAAAATGTTTCACCAGAGGAGATTGAGAAGAAATTTGACGGAGATGTATTAATCAGTGATATTCTTGTATTCGGCGCAGGCGACACTATTGCGGCAGAAGTGTATCCAAACTACGAATATGCACAGGCAAATGATATCAAGGATATTGAGGAAGAGGTACAAAAGATTATTAATCTTCGTAACCAAGAGCTTACGAGTTTCCAACGTATTACACAGTGTAAGGTTCGTAAGCATCCATTCCAAAAGACTTCTTCTAAGAAGATTATTCGTCCAATCTATTTTGATAATAAGAAAAATGAAGCAGAAAAGGCGGCGAAGGTTCACAAGCCGGAATCGGATATGCAAAAGCAGATATACACCTTAGTAGCTGGTATTATGGGCAATGAGTTGTTTGGTATTGATGATAACCTTTATGATAGTGGCTTGGATTCGATGGGAAGCATTCTTCTATTAGAAGAGTTCAAGAATGTTTTAGGGGTAGAGCTTACGTTAAATGATTTGTTAGAAAACAATACAGTTATTGCGTTGGAAGCATTTATGGCGGAAAACAGGGAAAAGGAACACGCAGATTATACCGTTCGTGAGAAGTACCCATTGACTGGTCTTCAGAAATATTTCGTATATATTATTAGAGGCAATACCACAGGTAATCTTCCATTTACATTCAAGTTGGATGATAGTGTGGACTTGAAGCGTATGAAAAAGGCGGTGGAAGCAACGATTGATGCCCATCCGGGTCTAAAGGGAATTATTCGTTTGGATATGTTTGCGATGTTCCGTGATGACAGCCGTAAGATAGAGGTTCCGATTATTAAACTTACAGATGAAGAGTGGTTAGAGACACAGAAAAAGCTTGTGGTACCATTTACTTATACAGCAGAAGATAATTTGGTGCATACTGCACTTTATGAGACGGAGAGCGCAAAATATTTCTTCTTTGATTTGGCACACGCTATGGGTGACGGAATCACTATGGGAATCCTGTTCAATGATATCAATCGTGCCTACGCAGGAGAAAAGCTGGAAACAGAGAGCTATACGGCATTTGAGTATGCATTAGATGAAGCATATGGCGATGAACATGGTATAAGAGCTAAGAATATCGCCGCTATGGAAGAGTTGATGAAGGATTGTCATCTCACAAGAAGTATTTTGAATAAGAAGGAAATGGATGAGTATTCAATTGGTGTAAATGGTGTCATTCGTCAGAGATTATTTAAAGTGGTTCGTAAAAAGATTCTTTATTTCTGTAAGAAGCATGGTGTTTCGGAGAATGTTTTGTTCATTACAGCACTTAACTACTGTATGGCGTTATTTGCCAATGAGGATGATGTATTCTGTAATAGTATCCACAGCGGACGTACGGAAGGTCGTTATAGAAGTGTGGCTGGTCCGTTGTTCCGTCAGTACTTCTGCAGATACCAGAGAAAGCCACATCGTAAGACCTTGGATTTGCTAACGGAAACAGGAAAGCAGATTATGGATACGATGAAGATTAGTTTGTCTGCCGCTCGTCAGGGTGAGATGTTCTTCCAGTTCCAGGGAGACATATTGCAGATGGATGAAATGGGTGGAGCGAAGGCTGAGCGCATTCGTACACAATTAGATTCCCTTCCATTCCATATGCAGGTAATGACAGATGACAAGGGCTATTCTATGGAGCTTCGATACTGGGAGAATCGTTTTGACGAGGAACAGTTGCGTATCTTCATTGAGTGTTTTCAGTATGTAATAAATGCGATATTAGAGGAACCTTCTGTACGAAGATTGCGTAAGCATATTCCGGAGGAGTTGCATCCAAAACACTTCTATATTAGTGCAGGCGAGTTGAATGCAGAGGCTGGATATAAGCTTGTGGATGTAGACTCGGATGAGCAGCTTAAGGTATATGTATTGGATGATAGAGAGTATTTGAAGAAGCCTTACGGTGGTTGGGGACCACTATTTATCCTAGATCATAAGCCAACTATTGTAGAGGAAGAATTGGATAATCCATATGGTCCGGGAACCTTGTATCGTTCGGATCGCATCGCGAGAATTTTACCAGATGGTACGGTGGACTTTTTGGAAAATGGTGGTCGTCATATCATCACGGATGGTATTCATGGAATGCGAATCTTCGATTTACAAAAGCTTGAATATGTGGTACTAGATTTTGGTGGAATTGAGATGGCAGATGCCTATTTAAGCTATGATAACACAGTGAATGAGATGACTACAGAGCTTACCGTAGAAGTGAAGAAGAAAATTGATACAGAAGCGTTGATGAAGTACATTAAGGAAAATGTGGATGAAATGCTTGTACCAAAGGCAATTCATGTTATGAAGGTGAAGTAATAAGGAAAGGGGTGCGTTGCACCCCTTTATACTCTTTTGAGTATAATACAATTATTTATAGATTGTACTTTTTGTAAAGTTCTTCTCGGTAAGCAGAATCGGTAGTAACTTTGATGATTAGGTCGGTTTGACCGGTTTTGGTTAAGTATTTGATAAGTTGAAGTACTCGAGTTGGTCGAAGGATCGACAAAGATAGGTGATAGAACGTTCGGGTCAATCTCCTAAATCGCTTACTTGCATTTCAATATTGATAAACTCATTATTGTTAAGGTGGATATGAAGATCCAATACACAGGTTTTATCATCTATAGTTTCTCCAAGTATAATGGGATTGAGGATATTGACTTCCTGAATACTCTCTTTTGGGATTTCTAATAATACAGATAATAATCCCTTTAAGGCAGTTTTATTTTTTTGAAATACTGCACGAAACATATAATCGTTAGTAAGCTTGTAACGAATTTTTCCATTTGGAAAAGTTGATAGTGTATTTGTTTTAGTTTTCTTTTTCATAGGCACTACTCCTTTAATAAATTTAGCAAAGAAATTTTCTGGAAAAACAGGTTTATCTTAAGAAATGTAATTAAATGATTAAGAAATTCATACAAAAACTAAAAGGGGACTTAATAAAATTAAGTAAATGTGCTGAAATGCATACGTAACTCCAAAAAACAACTTGATTTTTTTAACTTAGTAGTATAAGCTAGGTGAATGTAGAAAAAGGAGATTTTATTATGAATGAAAAGGTAAATGTTTCAGAAATTTTTGGCGCCAATGTATTTAACGAGTCCGTTATGCGCGCTCGTTTACCAAAGGCGGTATATAAAGAGCTACAAAAGACGATTGAGCTTGGAAAGGAATTAAATCCTGCTATTGCAGATACCGTAGCCAATGCCATGAAGGACTGGGCGGTAGAGCATGGTGCAACACATTATACACATTGGTTTCAGCCAATGACTGGTATTACAGCAGAAAAGCATGATGCATTTATTCATCCTACCGGAGATGGTAAGGTGATGTTGGAATTTTCTGGTAAGGAGTTAATTAAGGGTGAGCCAGATGCTTCTTCTTTCCCTTCAGGTGGACTTCGTGCAACTAATGAAGCGCGTGGATATACAGCGTGGGATTGTACCTCACCAGCATTTTTAAAAGAGTCGCCAGACGGTAGTACGATTCTCTGTATTCCGACAGCATTTTCTTCCTATACAGGAGAAGCGTTAGATAAGAAGACACCACTTCTTCGTTCTACGGAAGCAATTAACAAGCAGACCTTGCGAATTCTTCGCTTGTTTGGTAATACAACTGCAACAAAGGTTACTACATATGTTGGTGCAGAGCAGGAATATTTCTTGATTGATAAAAAGGATTATGAAAAGCGTAAGGATTTAATCTTTACAGGAAGAACTTTGTTTGGTGCAATGCCACCAAAGGGTCAGGAATTGGATGACCACTATTTTGGTTCGGTAAAGACCAGAGTATTATCTTATATGCATGATTTGAATATTGAGTTGTGGAAGCTTGGCATTTCCGCTAAGACGCAGCACAATGAGGTTGCACCATGTCAGCACGAGCTGGCGCCAGTATACGGCACAACCAATGTGGGTACAGATCATAATCAGTTAATTATGGAAACGATGAAGAAGGTTGCAGAACGTCATGATTTGGCATGCCTTTTGCATGAGAAACCATTTGCAGGAGTAAATGGTTCCGGTAAGCACAACAACTGGTCTCTTTGCACAGACGAGGGACAGAATTTGTTAGAGCCTGGTAAGACACCACATGAGAATATTCAATTTTTGCTATTCTTAACCGCAATTTTAAAGGCTGTGGATGAACATGCAGATTTGCTTCGACTTTCTGCGGCTGCAACAGGAAATGATCACAGATTAGGTGCAGATGAGGCACCACCAGCCATTATCTCTGTATACCTTGGTGAACAGTTAGATGATGTGTTAGAGCAGTTAGATACGACTGGCGAGGCTACCAGCTCGATAAAGGGTAAGCGTTTTGAGTCCGGTGTTGCAACCTTGCCTTCATTTAGACAGGACGCAACAGACCGTAACCGTACATCACCATTTGCATTTACAGGTAACAAGTTCGAGTTCCGTATGGTGGGTTCTACCCAGTCAACCGGTACTCCAAACACCGTTATCAATACAATTGTTGCAGATGCACTTTGCCAGATAGCCGATGATTTGGAAAAGGCAGAGGATTTCGAAATGGCAGTGCATGATAAGATTAAGGAATTGATTGCAAAGCATAAGAGAATTGTGTTTAATGGTAACGGATATTCGGAAGAATGGGTAGAGGAAGCGGCTAGACGTGGTTTGCCAAATATTAAGTCTATGGTAGATGCAGTAGAAGCATACAAGAAACCAGAGAACATTGAGCTATTCGAGAAGTTTGGTGTGTTGAATAAGGTGGAGATGGAATCTCGTGCAGAAATCTATTATGAGAACTATGCAAAGCAGATTAATATCGAGACCAAGACAATGTTAGATATGGCGAGAAAGCAGATTATTCCTGCAGTTATGAAGTACGCTGGCGATTTGGCAAAGGGTGCTAATGAAGTGAGAGCGCTAGGGCTAGATGTGTCTGTTCAGGAAAATATTCTTTCAAAGATTACCGCAGAGCTTAAGAACCTTGTGGATGCAGTAGAGGCATTAGATGCCATTGACGACAAGGCAAGAGCCATGGAGGATAATATGGAAGCAGCGGCAAAGTGCTTCCACACCGATGTATTCCCTGCTATGGAAGCGGTGCGTGTGCCTGCGGATAAGCTTGAGGAATTGCTTGATAAGGAATATTGGCCATTCCCTCAGTATGAGGATATGTTGTTTTATGCGTAATGCAAAACTTGGCACGAGTTGTGATGTGAGATTCATGGAAGCTGTGCGGGCATGATGCATTTGTGAAAGGAATTAAAAATTAGAAAAGGATGAATAGGAGCATAAACTTAGATAAGGTTTGTGCTCTTTTATTGTAGGTATTTATATGATTTATATTGAGACAAATGAAGAAAACGATTTGTTTGAAGAGGTGGCAATATGGTTTGATAATTCTT
>CAYTOQ010000113.1:0-7652 GCA_964439445.1 uncultured Clostridium sp.
ATACAGTATTCGGATACCCAGGTGGAACTATACTTAACGTATATGATGCCCTTTATAAGCACCAGGATGAAATCAATCACATTTTAACCTCTCACGAGCAGGGCGCTGCTCACGCTGCAGATGGTTATGCAAGAGCAACAGGTAAGGTTGGTGTGTGTATGGCAACCTCTGGTCCGGGTGCAACCAACCTTGTAACAGGTATTGCAACTGCATATATGGACTCTATTCCATTAGTTGCAATTACAGCTAATGTAGGTGTGTCGATGCTTGGTAAGGATTCCTTCCAGGAGGTTGACATTGCAGGTGTAGTTATGCCAGTGACAAAGCATAGCTTTATTGTAAAAAATGTGCATGAGTTGGCAGATACCATTCGTCGTGCATTTAAGATTGCGCAGACTGGTCGTCCAGGTCCGGTATTAGTAGATATTACAAAGGATGTAACTGCAAATCTTGCTGATTACGAATATAAGGAACCAGAAAAAATTTCAACAAGTATCAATACAATCAAGGAATCAGACTTAGAAGAGGTAGCAAAGTTAATTAAGAAATCAAAGAAACCTTTCCTTATGGTTGGTGGTGGTGTTGTCGCTGCCGATGCATATAAGGAATTTAGAGAGTTTGCAAAATTAATGGATGCTCCTGTGTGTGATACATTGATGGGTAAGGGTGTTATGGATGGAACAGACCCTCATTATACTGGTATGGTTGGTATGCATGGCACAAAGACATCGAACTTTGGTGTAACAGCATCGGATTTATTGATTGTTGTAGGTGCTCGTTTCTCAGACCGTGTAATTGGTAATGCAAAGAAGTTTGCAAATGATGCAAAGATTGTTCATATTGATGTAGATGCTGCTGAGATTAATAAGAATATTGTTGTAGATGCAAGTATTGTTGGTGATGCAAAGGAAGTATTGTCGCGCTTAAATCAGATGATTGAGCAAAAGGATAACAAGGAATGGTTAGAAGAGATTGAGGAATTGAACAAGAAGTTCCCAAGTTCATATCCAATGGATGTTTTAACTGGTCCAACTGCAATCAATAAGATTTACGAGTTGACAAAGGGTGATGCAATTATCACTACTGATGTTGGTCAGCATCAGATGTGGGCGGCACAGATGTACAAGTATAAAGAACCTAGACAGTTATTATCATCTGGTGGTCTTGGAACCATGGGTTATGGTTTGGGTGCTTGTATTGGTGCAAAGCTTGGTCGCAGAGACAAGACAGTTGTTAACATTGCTGGTGATGGTTGCTTCCGTATGAATATGAATGAGATTATGACTGCTGCACGTTACAATGTTCCAATTATTCAGGTAGTACTTAATAACCACGTATTAGGTATGGTTCGTCAATGGCAGACATTGTTCTATAATAAGCACTATTCTAATACAATTTTAGATGATGCTGCGGACTTTGTTAAGATCGCAGAGGGTATGGGTGCTTTAGCATTTAGAGCTACAACAATTGCTGAATTTGAGGATGCATTTAAGCAGGCTATGGAATCCGGAAGACCATGTGTCATTGAAGCACAGATTCATGAGGATGACAAGGTTTGGCCAATGGTAGCAGCCGGTCAGCCAATTTCAACCTGCTTCTCAGCAGAGGATATTGAGGAGTAAGATAAGTATAGTTTTTACTATCTCGATTATAGTATGCTGATTTGCAAACAAATTACTTTGAATAATATAATAAATAATTGCAGTTGTAATATATGACAACTGCAAAAAATATCAGGAGGATATATCATGGAAAGAGTTTATAATTTTTCAGCAGGACCATCTGTATTGCCAGAGGTTGTTTTGAAGGAAGCAGCAGAAGAGATGCTTAATTACAAGGGTACTGGTATGAGTGTGATGGAGATGAGCCATCGTTCAAAGCCATTTGAGGAGATTATTCAGACGGCAGAGCAGGATTTGAGAGACTTGTTGAACATTCCTGACAATTACAAGGTATTGTTCTTACAGGGTGGTGCTTCACAGCAGTTTGCAGCAGTACCAATGAATCTTATGAAGAATAAGGTTGCTGATTACATTATTACAGGTCAGTGGGCTAAGAAGGCTTACGAAGAGGCTCAGAAGTATGGTAAGGCTAATGCAATTGCATCTTCCGCAGATAAGACATTTTCTTACATTCCGGATTGTAGTGATTTACCGATTTCTGAGGATGCAGACTATGTATATATCTGCCATAACAATACAATCTATGGTACTGCATTTAAAGAGCTTCCAAACACAAAGGGTAAGCTTTTAGTAGCAGATATGTCATCTGACATTTTGTCACAGCCAGTTAACGTTGAGGATTATGGTTTGATTTATTTCGGCGTTCAGAAGAATGTTGGTCCGGCAGGTGTGGTTGTTGCAATTATTCGTGAGGATTTAATTACAGATGATGTATTACCGGGAACTCCAACCATGTTAAAGTATAAGACTCAGGCAGACAATGCTTCTTTGTATAACACACCACCTGCATATGGTATCTATATCTGTGGTAAGGTATTTAAGTGGGTGAAGGAAATGGGTGGTCTTGAGGCTATGAAGATTCACAATGAAAAGAAGGCATCAATCCTTTATGATTTCTTAGATTCTTCTAAGTTATTCAAGGGTACTGTTGAGAAGAAGGATCGTTCTTTGATGAATGTACCATTTGTAACTGGTGACGAAGAATTAGATGCGAAGTTTGTTAAGGAAGCAACCGCAGCAGGCTTTGTAAACCTTAAGGGACACAGAAGTGTTGGTGGTATGCGTGCTTCTATCTACAATGCAATGCCAATTGAGGGTGTCCAGAAGCTTGTAGAATTTATGAAGGACTTTGAAGCGAATAACGCAAAGTAATCTAATAACTTTTGTTATTGGTAGAATAAAACATATTGAATATATTATATTTTTATGAAATGTGAGCCATTAACAGAAATATTATCCTAGTGAGGAACCTCTGAATCCGCCGGTACTTGAAATGTTGAGAAGGAACTTCGAAAACATTTCTTAGTACCGTTGCGCAGTCAGTGGAGCGGGAGCGTGTCCGAACAGGATTATTTCTGTTGATGGCGTATATGTGAAAGGAGTCATTATGACAAAAGTAAATTGTTTGAATCCAATCGCAGATTGCGGTTTGAGTTTGTTTTCAGATAACTATGAAATGGTAGACAGTATAGATAGCGCAGAGGCAGTGTTAGTTCGTTCTGCATCTATGCACGATTTGGAATTACCGGAGAGCTTAGTTGCAGTTGCAAGAGCAGGTGCTGGTGTCAACAACATTCCATTGGATAAGTGTGCAGAGCAGGGGATTGTTGTTTTCAATACTCCTGGTGCCAATGCAAATGGTGTTAAGGAGCTTGTAGTTGCTGGTTTATTGTTAGCTTCCCGTGATATCGTTGGTGGTTACAACTGGGTAAAAGCAAATGCAGATGATCCGGATATTGCTAAGAAGGTAGAGAAGGCAAAAAGTCAGTTTGCCGGTAATGAAATTCAGGGAAAGAAGTTAGGTGTAATTGGTCTTGGTGCAATCGGTGCAAAGGTTGCCAACATTGCGTTCCGTCTTGGTATGGAGGTATATGGTTATGATCCATATGTATCCGTAGATGCGGCGTGGTCCTTATCAAGACATATTAAGCACATTACCAATGTAGAAGACATTTATAAAGAGTGTGATTACATTACAGTTCATGTACCTGCTTTGGATAGCACAAAGGGTATGATTAACAAAGATGCATTTGCTCTAATGAAGGATGGAGTGAAAATTCTTAATTTCTCAAGAGATGCTCTTGTAAATGACGAAGATATGAAAGCTGCTTTATCTTCAGGTAAGGCTTCCGTATATGTAACAGACTTCCCTAATCCAGCAATTGCAGGTGTAGAGGGTGTTGTAACACTACCTCACCTTGGTGCATCAACTGCAGAGTCTGAAGATAACTGTGCAATTATGGCTGTTAAGCAGATTGCGGATTTCATGGAAAATGGTAACATTAAGAACTCTGTTAATTATCCGGCGTGTGACGCAGGGGTATGTACAGCAGCAGCAAGAGTTTGTATCTGCCATAAGAATATTCCGGATATGTTAACAAGATTTACTGGTGTATTCTCTAAGGAAAAGATTAATATCTCCAACATGGTAAGTAAGTCAAGAGGTGACTGGGCTTATACCATTTTGGACGTAGAGTCTCAGGTGGATGCTACAAGTGAGGCAGAGCTGGCAGCAGTTGAGGGTGTTGTTAAGGTAAGAGTAATCTAATAAACAATCCTTATTTCAAATAGTAAAATTATGCTATACGAATGATCGTAGTTTTGTGCTACAATCCTTTGTATAGCATTTTTTTTACACGGGTATTTCATATTAAAATGATAAAATGAACTGATTTTTACGTTGAAAGATGATTGCAATGGAAGAGGGATAATACTATGGCAATAAATATTTTAATAGCAGATGATGATGATTTGCTTCGAAATTTGGTAAAAGAGGTGTTAGAAGAAGAGGGCTATCGGGTTTTTGAAGCGGAAGATGGTGAGGCTGCGTTGAATCTATTTTGGGAACATTCGGAACTTGCGCTTGTAATATTAGATATTATGATGCCAAAGATAGATGGAATGGAAATCTTAGAGGAAATTCGGGAGCGGTCCGATATTCCAGTGCTTATGCTTACCGCTTTGGGAGATTCCGCAAGTGAATTGGCCTGTCTTCGTAAGGGTGCCAGTGATTTTGTGAGTAAGCCATTTCATTATGATATATTAGTAGAACGAGTAAAAAACTTGTTGAAACTATCAAAGACAGAGAATTTGGACAGTGTTCAGATTGGAATATTAGAAATGAATCCGATTTCTCATAAAGTATTTGTTGAAAAAAAAGAAGTTACATTAAATAACAAAGAATTTCAATTACTGGAGTTTCTTATTTATAATCAAAATATTGTGCTAACGCGAGAAAAGATATTAGATCGCATCTGGGGATATGATTATGATGGAGATATTCGTACCATCGATACCCATGTTAAAATGCTGCGTGCTAGCCTTGGTGAGGCAGGACAATATATTAAAACAATACGAGGAGTTGGATATTCCTTTGAGGTGAAGGGCTGATAGATATGAAAAAGTCATTAGGAAGAAAAATATGTTGGATTGGAAGTTTGCTGATTATTGCATTTGTGTTAATTAATGTCATATTAACCTATTTTTTTATGGCACCATTTTCCGCTTTGTTTTATAGAGAGCAGATGGAGGATTTGGGGGATTCGTTAGCTCAAATTAATCTGAACGAAGCTGAGAAATTAAAAGATCGAATTGATGAAATTGATAATAGTGGTGTGAAGGTAACGGTAATGGATGGAGAAAAAAATGTACTCTATACATCGAGAGCCTTTCAGGATAACAATAGTAACTATTGGAAATTATCTATGGAATTGTTTGAATCGGACCGTAAAAAAATCGATAATGGAGAAAAGGTATATTTAACTCGGAAAAGACAGAAGAAAAATAGCAAGAGAACAATCCAGGTCATTATGATTCAGAAAATTGATGAAAACCGTTATATTGTAATGTCAAGATCTTATCAAAGCCTGCAAAATGCTATGTATTCTGCGATTATATTTGATTTAACTGTCGGAATATTCATTATATTATTAGGCTGGATTGTCGTGTATCGTTTGAGTCGTTATATGGTAATTCCAATTCAAAAAATGACAACTGCAGCAGAGCACATTTCAAATCTGGAGTTTGATACCAAGGTGGATGTAACAACGATGGATGAGTTAGGGCTGCTTGGGACCTCTATCAATAAGATGTCTGAACAGCTAGAAATGAATCTGGTACAGCTACAAGATGATATCGATAACCGTAAGCGGCTTGTGAGGAATTTATCCCATGAAATCAAGTCGCCGATTGCGGTTATTATGGGCTATTCGGATCGATTAAAGGCGATTATCTCTAAAAATCCAGAGAAGGCTCTTGAATATTGTGAAATCATATCCAATGAGAGTGCAAGAATTGATATGCTGGTAAAGGAAATGTTAGAACTCTCAAAGATGGAGCAGAGAACAGAGGAATTGAACAGAGAAGAATTTTCGGCTGTAGAATTTTTTGATAATATACAAACCCGTTTTCAGGAAGAGAATTTTGAAAAGGATATTGATTATATAGAAAAATATGATTCGGAGGATAAGATATGTGCTGATTATACGCTATTAGATAGGGCGGTGTATAATTTGATTCGCAATGCAGTAGCACATAGAACATCGGAACAGATGACTCTTTCTATTACAGGGGAACGAAGGGAAGAATTCTATGAAATCAAAGTCTATAATTCTGGAAGTCTTATTGCTGAGGAAGAAATTGCATCAATATGGGAGCCGTTTAGTAAAGTGGATAAGGCTCGAACAAGAGGAAAACAGGGTTACGGTGTAGGTCTTTCCATTGTCCGTGAAATTGTTGAGTCTCATGATGGCTATTATTCTGTAAGAAATATTGAGGATGGTGTGGAATTTTTAATTGCAATAAAAGGTTAGCACAGGATAAAGTACATGTATTCATACTTTTTATTAATGAAAACTTTTTATGATGAAAAAGAATATTTTTTTATAAAAAACTTGCTAAATGAAAGAGATTAGAGTATTATTATGTAGATTTCAAGGTGAGGAAATAGTTACAAATTTTATATTCACCTATTATACAAAGCATTGATTTGCTTTGAAAAAATGTAACATAAAGAGGAGTTTTATGATGAGTGAAAAGTTGAAAGTAGGTATCCTTGGCGGTACAGGTATGGTAGGACAGAGATTTATTGCATTATTGGAGAATCATCCATGGTTTGAAGTGACAACTATTGCGGCAAGCCCAAGAAGTGCAGGTAAGACTTATGCAGAGGCTGTTGGTGACAGATGGAAAATGTCCACTCCAATGCCAGAAGCTGTTAAAAATATTATTGTTCATAATGTAAATGAAGTAGAAGAGGTTGCTAGTACAGTTGACTTTGTATTTAGTGCTGTAGATATGTCTAAGGATGAGATTAAGGCAATTGAGGATGCGTATGCAAAGACAGAGACACCTGTCGTTTCCAATAACTCAGCACATAGATGGACACCGGATGTTCCAATGGTAGTACCTGAGATTAATCCAGACCATATGAACGTAATTGAATACCAGAAGAAACGTCTTGGCACAACTCGTGGTTTTGTGGCAGTTAAGCCGAATTGCTCTATTCAGAGTTATGCTCCGGTTCTTACAGCATGGAAGGAGTTTGAGCCGTACGAGGTAGTTGCGACTACGTATCAGGCAATTTCAGGTGCAGGTAAGACCTTTAAGGATTGGCCAGAGATGGTTGAAAATATTATCCCATTTATTGGTGGTGAGGAAGAGAAATCTGAGAAGGAGCCACTTCGTATCTGGGGACACATTGATGAGGAAAAGGGTGAGATTGTTCCAGCAGATGGTCCGGTTATCACATGTCAGTGTATCCGTGTACCAGTATTAAATGGTCATACTGCTGCAGTGTTTGTTAAGTTCAAAAAGCAGCCAACAAAGGAGCAATTAATCCAGAAGTTAGTAGAGTATAAGGGTGTTCCACAGGAATTAGGTTTACCAAGTGCTCCAAAGCAGTTTATCCAGTATATGGAAGAAGATAATCGTCCACAGGTTCAGTTGGATGTGGATTATGAGAATGGTATG
>CAYTOQ010000114.1:0-7648 GCA_964439445.1 uncultured Clostridium sp.
TGTCAAAATCTGAGGTACGTCGAATAACTGTAAACCACCGATTAATGATGTAATCATAACGTAGATTAAGATTGGACGAAGCAATGGCAATGTAATCTTGAAGAATACCTGAGTAGAAGTAGCACCATCTACCTGAGCAGCCTCGAACAACTCGCCATCAATACCCATCATACCAGCCATCAAAAGAATGGTTGTATTACCAAACCACATAATCAAGTTCATTACCGCAATCAAAAAACGCGTACTTCCAACATGTGACATAAAGCTATATGCCTCATCAAGAATGCCAATATTAACCAACAATGAGTTAATTGGACCACTATCTGCAAACAATGTAAAGAACAACATTGAGAACGCAGATGCCATAATTAGGTTTGGCATATAAATAACCGTCTTAAAAAACGGAGCCGCTTTCAAATTCATACGTGTATCAGAAAACCAATACGCCAACAATAACGAAATAACAATCTGTGGAATGAAACACATAATCCACAAAAGCAATGTATTTCCAAGATATGTAAACATATCTCCACCAGTTATCAATGCAACATAGTTTTCCATACCGATAAAGTTAGGTCCAATCTGTGTTAAACCTGACATAAAGTTTTCAAAGAAACTATAGTAAATTGTACTTACTAATGGAACGATACTAAATACCATATATACCAAAACAAATGGTATCAAAAATATGTAGCCCCAACGATTAAAACGGACCACGCTTGCTTTTTTTTTCATAGCATTTTGCCCCCTTATATTATTTCTGTTATATTACAGAGCTCACAGCAAATCAACCCGTCGTAAATTGTGCAAACCTGCTGTCAACTCTGCACACATTGTAACCGTTTTGCTTCGCTTTGTAATTCATCGACATTAATATAGCCGCGCCCGTCAAGCGATGGCAGGCACGGCCATTGCATTCATAATTAATTCAATATCTAATTGATATTAAATATTATTCTGCTGTTAACTCTGGATACTTCTCAACGATAGCCTTCTTGAATGCATCAAGAGCCTCATCCTTAGTGCAGTTACCATCGAAGTAGTTCTTCATAGCTGCCTGGAACTCTTCGTTACATCCCTGATCGTAAGCTGACATGTTGCTTAAGTCAAGAGTAGCTACACCATTGCTGTAGATACCAAGTGGATTCTGTCCACCTAAGATTGCGCTTGAGTAATCAGAAGCAGCTAAAGCTTCCATAGCACCCTTGTTGTTAACGAAGTCATCATCCTTCTCAACGATACCTGTCATAACGTCAGCATCTGTTGTCATTGTTAACATGATGTCTCTGATAAGGTTAGCATTGTCTGTACCTGCTGCAGCACAAATCCATGTACCACCCCAGTAGAAGCCCTGAGGTCCTTCTGTAGCACCCCAACGTCCGTCGTAACCAACAGAACCTTCAACATCAGCAGCCATACAGAAGTTGATTAACCAAGCTGGTCCGAAGTAAGCAAATACCTTTCCTTCTGGATAGAAGCCCTTGCTCCAGTCATCGCCCCAAAGCTCGTGTGTACCAGTCATACCACCTTCAACTAATGCCATAGAGTCATCAACCCATGCCATAATGTTGTCATCGATGTTTACCTTACCGTCAACAACCCACTTAGAAGTAACGTTGTTAGAGTATACACGGTAAGAGTCATTAACTGATGATGTCATATAGTAACCAGCATCCTTCATCTTAGCTGCTGTCTCATTGAATGTAGCCCAATCCTTAACTGCTTCCTGAACGTCAGCTGGCTCTTCAGATCCTAATACCTCTGCTGCAACATCTCTGTTGTAGAAAAGAACACCAGGACATCCCTGCCATGAAAGACCCTTCAATACACCGTTAGAATCTGTAACGATATCCTTTGTGTACTGATACTGCTCAGCTAAATCAGCATCTGTAATGCCTAAGTCTGAGATAGCCATTGTGTAGTCAGAATCAACATACTTCAATGCGTAGTCAGCCTCAATTAAGAACAAGTCAATCTTGTCATCATCAGCAGCGTCTGCCTGCTTTAATAATGTCTCATCTAAGTTGTTCTGGTATGCATTGTCATCTGAAGGTGTGATATTCCACTTAACTTCAACATCACCAATCTTACCATTAGTAGCATCAACCTCTTCGTAATCAGCATAGTGATCTGTGATACGAGACTTGAACTCCTCATTCCAGCAGTAGATGTTTAATACTTTACCAGTATCCTCTGCTAACTCAACTGCTGCTTCAGTTGTCTCACCATCAGCTTCTGTAGCTGCTGGAGCTTCTGTAGCTGCTGGAGCTTCTGTTGTATCACTTCCGCCACAACCGAATAATAAGCTAGCTACCATAGTTGCTGCAAGCAATCCGCTTACCATTTTCTTCTTCATACGTCTTATTCCTCCCTTTGAGATTAAAATAATTTTGCATTTATGTTACTTATTATGAATGCACATAAGATAAATGCCGCAACACATCCGTGTTGTTACTATACTATATATCATTTTAACCAATTTTGCAAGTCCTTTTTTTCCTTTTTTTCGTTAAATATGCTATGTCAAACCTCGATTTTCGACCCATATTATGCATAATGTAACAAAACCTCAACATATTGCACAAAAGAGCAACAAATCACGATATACAATATAGCTAACAAAACCCCTTACGCATTGTCAGATGTACTCATATTCATCACCTGACGTTTTCTTGCAAGCTCATCGCTCTCTAAATATTCATCATAAGTTGTCATCTTATCAATCAAACCGTTTGCTGTAAGCTCCATAATACGATTTGCTGTTGTCTGAATGAACTGGTGATCCTGTGAGGAGAACAAAACAACACCCGGAAACTTAATCAAACCATTATTCAATGCTGTGATAGATTCCATATCCAAATGGTTAGTCGGCTCATCTAATACAAGCACATTCGAACCCATAATCATCATCTTAGAAAGAAGACAACGAACCTTCTCTCCTCCTGATAATACACGAACCTTTTTAACACCATCATCGCCAGCAAACAACATTCTTCCGAGGAATCCTCGCACATAAGTTGCATCCTTTTCTTCCGAAAACTGTGTCAACCAGTCTACAATTGTCAAATCATTGTCAAACTCTTTGGTATTGTCCTTAGGGAAATAACCTTGCGATGTGGTAACACCCCATTTGTAGGTTCCCTCATCCGGTTCTTCCTCGCCCGCTAATATCTTAAACAGCATTGTAGTAGCAAGTGTATTCGGTCCAACAAAGGCAACCTTATCCTCTCTGCCAATTGTAAATGAAATATTATCTAAAATCTTCTCACCGTCAACCGTCTTAGAAATATTCTCAACCATTAATACCTCATTACCAATCTCACGATTCGGACGAAAATCAATGTAAGGGTATTTACGACTAGAAGGACGCATCTCGTCTAACTCAATCTTCTCTAATGCACGCTTTCTTGATGTCGCCTGCTTTGACTTAGAAGCATTGGCAGAGAATCGCTGAATAAACTCCTGCAATTCCTTAATCTTTTCTTCCTTCTTCTTGTTTGCTTCCTTCATCTGTTTAATCATCAACTGGCTTGACTCATACCAGAAGTCATAGTTACCAGCGTATAGCTGAATCTTACCATAATCGATATCCGCAATATGCGTACAAACCTTATTCAGGAAGTAACGGTCATGCGATACTACAATCACTGTATTATCAAAGTTAATCAAGAACTCTTCTAACCAGCCAATCGCCTCCAAATCCAAGTGGTTCGTAGGCTCATCTAAAAGTAATACATCCGGATTACCAAACAAGGACTGTGCAAGTAAAACCTTAACCTTATAAGTATCCTCCAATTCAGCCATCATCTTGTAGTGATGTTCTGTCTCAATACCTAATCCATTTAACAGGGTTGCTGCATCCGACTCGGCCTCCCAACCATTCATTTCAGCAAATTCTGCTTCCAAATCTGCAACCTTTGCACCGTCTTCGTCCGAAAAATCAGGCTTTGCATAAATCTCTTCCTTCTCTTTCATAACATCATAAAGACGTTTATTACCCATAATAACAGTATCTAATACCGTATAATCATTATACTTAAAATGATCCTGCTGTAACACAGAAAGTCTTTCTCCTGCATTCATCACAACATCACCTTTTGTTGTCTCAATCTCTCCAGATAAAATCTTTAAAAAGGTTGACTTTCCAGCACCATTGGCACCAATCAAGCCATAGCAATTTCCCTCTGTAAACTTAATGTTAACATCCTCGAACAATGCCTTCTTACCAAATCTTAATGTTACATTATTAGCACTAATCATGTCCTTACCTCACTTATTCTCTATCTTCTTAATTATATATAACTTACCATTATCGTTCGTCACGTCGACACACATTGCAGTTTTCCTTACTGCAATTCCGGGTCAATCAAAATCGCAACACGGTCAATACGATTCTTATCCATAGATACTACCTTCAAAGTGATTCCATCCTTTTTCACGGTTTCTCCCTCCGTTGGCAAGTGATCCAGCAATTCGATTACATACCCACCTAAAGAGTCATAATTTTTAGATTCAAGCTTAATTCCAATGCTATCCTCCAAATCACTAAGCTTCATCGCACCATCTATCTCATAACGATTTTCTTCTAACTTCGTAACTGTCTCTAGTTCGTCCATATCAAACTCGTCACGAATTTCTCCAACAATTTCCTCAATCAAATCCTCTATTGTAATCAAACCAACAGCCGTTGCATATTCATCCAATACAATTGCTAATGAAACAAAACGATCTCTCATCTCCGTCATAATGGAGGAAGTTTTTTGATACTCATATACATAGAACGGCTCTCGCATAATGCTACGGACTGAAAAAGGTTGATTCTTCTTGTTCGGTCTATTTTGATAGAAGAACAAGTCCTTCATATAAATGATACCAATAATACTATCCTTGTTATCATCATAAACCGGCAATCTAGAATAATGCTCCTCACTAAATATCTCAAACACCTCTTCAAAGGTCGCATCAACAGAAACCAATTCCATATCTGCTCTAGGCACCATAACATCCTTCGCCTTAGAATCACCAAAATCCACCACGTTATTAATCATGGATTTTTCTTCCTTCTCAATTACTCCGTCTTCCATACTGACATCCACAATGGTACGAAGCTCACCTTCTGTCATTTGCTCCTTCGCCTTATTTTTATCAATTCTTAACACAAAATATATAGCAGACGACAACGCATCTACAATCCAAATAACCGGAGTCAAAATTGTTGTCATAGGTGCAACAATATGGACATACATCAACGAAATCTTCTCGTTATACAAGGTCGCTAATGTTTTTGGTGTAATCTCTCCAAACAGCAATATCACTAACGTCAAAATTCCAGTCGCCACTCCAACATACGGATTTCCCAATTTTTGCGTAACCACAGTTGTGGTTAAAGATGACGCACCAATATTAACAATATTGTTGCCAATCAAAATAGCGCTAATCATCTTGGACGGATTTTCTATCAGATTAAGAACTTTCTTAGCCGACTTATTTCCACTTTCCGCAAGACTGCGCAAGCGATGTCTATTCACCGTCGTCAATGCGGTCTCCGCAGACGAAAAAAACGCAGACAACATTATCATGATTAAAATCGCAACAATTTGAATACTCGAGTCAGGTTCCAATTAAATATCCTCCTATAATAAAAATCACTGCACAATATTTCTTATAAATACACAGTTAAATTCAATTTTACTGAATGAAATATCTCTTGTCAAGTCATACTATTGTTGTAACTTGTTAACCATTTTCTCAACAAAGGAGCAACTAATATGAGAAGTTCTAAGAAGGAATATGAAGCAGTTGCAAAAAGATGCAGCTCTTACGCAAAGACTACTACGAGCGAATTGAGCAACTGTGTCGGCGAAGAATGTACAAGCTGCTTAAATTGCGAGCATTTTGCAAAAGATGAGCACTGTGTATTAGATCTTTACGACCCAATCGCAAAAAATCTCTAATTAAGACAGGGCTGTTTTATCTAGAATTTTCCAGACCAAACAGCAAAACGGACAGGTTGACATTTTCTATGGTCTATCACCTGTCCGTTTTTCTTTTATTCCATATATTTTTCTATCTCAAATTCGTTCCACAGTGTCTGATTTCTATACTCACGATTCATTTGAATGTATTCCGAATACAGACGTTCCACCTCTTGCACTCTTACGCTTGCCTGTTCGGAATCTATTCCTTGAGACACAATCATTTCTGCATAAGCCTCATCATCTTCATCTAACAATTCAACAACATAAAAACCATAATCAGAAGAAATCACATCCGTATACTCGCCCTGTGCGATTTCATCAATTGCATTTTTGTACGGCAATTCCAAATCATCATATTTCAGATATTTGTCCATTCCGGTCACTTCAGCACGACAATTTTCCAAAAGAGTTTCCATACTCTCTCCCTGTTGCAGCTTCTCCGCAAACTCAATTGCCTCTTGTTCTATCGTTTCAATTTCAGAACTAGAAATCTTTATCAATCTCCCCTCTGAATCTGACATTAACATACCATCTTCATCCAACTGAACAATCGGAAAGGTCACTTGAAAAACATGCACATAACGATTCTGTGTCTCTTCTTTCTCTTCCTCTTCCATCTCTCCTAACACCTGATTCAGATAAGCTTCTCCTAGCATTTTCTTTTTATAAACGTTCTCAATATCACTTTCGGAAACACCGTCCTTTTTCAACGCCTCTTCACCAAAGCGTTCCATAACATTTTCGACATTTACCTTGATTTGCTCCTTTACCTCATCAGAAAGAGATACTTTTTCTTCCTTTGCCTCTTGATAAAGTAACATAGTTTCTATGATGTCTTCCTCCAACTGCTGCTTATAATATTCTGCATACGTCGTTTTGTCCTCATAAATACTCTGCAACTGTTCTACATTTCTGACATTATATTCCGTAAGATAAATATATGCAAAAGCGGCTACATCTTCCTCATTTAAAACTTCATCCCGAACGGAAAACAGCCACGAATCGTCTTCTCCACATGCGCACAATCCCATCACCAAAGCTATACACAGACCACACGCTAACACTTTCTTCCAATACGCTCTCACTACAAACATTCAACCCTTTCTCACAATTCACATCAACTCAGCATTTTTTCTTTATCGAATAACCTAAACAAATTTTTATAAGGTAAAAAAATAAGTCGGTTGTATATTCTTTTCAACTAGAACACACAACCGACATTTATAAAAGGATTAGTTGTTAATTAACTTATCCTCACCATTCCAGCTGTAAAGCTTACGGATATCCTCACCAACGATTTCTGATGGATGCTCAGCAGCTAACTTTCTCATAGCCTTGAAGTGAGCCTGACCACCTGCTGCGGACATATCTAATAAGAAGTCCTTTGCAAAAGTACCATCCTGAATATCAGAAAGAACCTTCTTCATAGCCTTCTTAGTATCCTCTGTAATAATCTTAGGTCCTGTAATATAATCACCATACTCAGCCGTGTTAGAGATTGAATATCTCATTCCTGCAAAACCTGACTGGTAAATCAAATCTACAATTAACTTCATCTCGTGGATACACTCGAAGTAAGCATTTCTCTCATCATAACCAGCTTCTACTAATGTCTCGAAACCAGCCTGCATCAATGCACAAACACCACCACAAAGAACTGCCTGCTCACC
>CAYTOQ010000115.1:0-2926 GCA_964439445.1 uncultured Clostridium sp.
TCTTTTGTCAATGAATTTCTAAAAATTCATAATTTTTTTATATTTGGGTACAAATCATTTTTAGCAAAATACACCCTTCGCACAAATCTTCGATTTGTACTTTGGGTATTGCGCCCTTGCCGGGAGCTTCTACTGTAAAAGCTGATATGCCCATAACAAAGCGGTACAACATCCTTGGTATACACTAAATGTCCCCTCACTCATATAAACTTTCTTATGTTTCATTATCGAGTTGAATTATACACTTGTTATATACATCATCAAAAAAAGCTTGTTCCCAATTCCAAATGTTACTAACATATTTAATTGAATCATAAACAACCTTTATCCAAAATTTATTTCTATCACATGCCTGTATTTTAACATAACTTTCTAAATCAAAAGGAATATGCAAAATAGGATAGCCCTTTACAAAATCTTCAACAAATGATTCGCTTATATCTTCATCACAGGAAATATTAAGACTAATACAATTTTCATTGTTGTAATATTTAAACGATTTTAAATACGTGTCAACAACACGCTCACTATCATTTTGTAACATACCCGTGAGTTCCTTTTTTCTATTTCCGTCATGCTGTTCACCTGAAAAAATATTGATACTACGAAATCTCATCATTAACACCTTCCTTCTCTCTAGATAATATGTTATTAATACACTAGGGCAACCTTAGAGTTTTCATTTTATCATATCAAGTCTCACTGCCATTTTCATAGTTTGTTATAAGCGGTCACCGCAGGAACTTTTTTTCCTTATTTTTTCCCTTATCAGCGGTCATAACCAAGGGCAAAACAATATAACACGATATAAGATGTAATGGAGAAAACACCCACGAAAACTTCAGTGTTTTCAATGGTTTGCCGAGATTTTTATAACAAGGTATAACAGTTATTAAATACCTAAAAATACCTCAAGTGAGAATTCAAATCTTATATTGCTTTCCACCTCTCCGTGAGACGGAAATTTATACCACTACTTAGTAAAATCTATGTCAACTCAGTCTAAACATCACTCGAAATTGACTTAATCACAACACATTGGTAATCTTGCGCTTATATTCCAGAAACGCATCAGAGAGCAAGAAATCATTGGTTCTTGGTTTCGGCTCTTCAATGACAAACTCTGCTGATATATTTGCTGGATTACCACTTAAGATATAAATGCGGTCGGACAGTAGAATTGCCTCATCAATATCATGGGTAATGAACAGCGTGGAGAGATGAATCTCTTCCATAACAGAGAGATACCACTGGTGCATGGAATGTTTTGTCAAGGTGTCCAATGCACTAAATGGTTCGTCCAATAATGCCACCGTACCGCCACACATATAGGTGCGAAGCAGGGCAGCGCGCTGTCGCATACCACCGGATAGTTCAGCAGGATATTGATGCTCTGTACCGCTTAAACCGAATTGAGAGAAGTAGGAGGCAGCTTTTTTAAGAGCCTCCTTTTTCTTTGTTCCTGACAAGATAAGAGGAAGTGACACGTTATCCAATATGGTTTTATGTTCTAACAGCAGATCCTTTTGCATCATGTAGCTTAAGTGACCGGACTGCCCTGTGACATCCTCACCGTGCAGGCGTACTACACCGGAATCTGGAAGAATTAAACCAGACAGGACATTAAACAAAGTGGTTTTACCCACACCGCTAACGCCTAAAAGACTTACCAGTTCCCCTTCCTTTAAATGCAGAGAAATGTCATTTAATACCTGCTTTTCATCATATGTTTTTGTAATGTGTTCTGCTTCTAATATCATGTTACGTCCTCTTATTATATATCGTATTTAGATAATTGCAAAACTCTTTATAGTTGTATATTACGTTGGTTTGTTAAATCTACACAATGTTAACAACACAAGATAGAGTTTTTCAATTGTCTATTACTTAGGCAGATATGCGTTGGTAAACCCGTAGTTCTCAGGAATTTCCTCTGACAAATCATTCTCATATAGCCAGTCATAGAAGGTGTTCCAACGGGTCGCATCAATGTAGCCCCATTGTTCCACCTCTGCCTTGTATTGGTCAGCCAACCAGGTCTGGCTCTTTACCACCATTTCTTTATCTAGCTCAGGCACTTGTCCGCACAAAATGTCGGCAGCAGCGGAAGGGTCCCCAATGGCATATTCATATCCCTTTCGGGTTGCATCAAGGAATGCCTTGGTAATGTCCTCATTTTCTGAAGCAAAGGTTTCATTTGCAACAATGACTGGACTGTAGTAGTCAAAGGCAGGATTCATATCCTTAAAGTAGAAGTAGTTGGTATCTAAGCCAGCTAACTCGGTTGCGATACCATCCCAGGCGTAGTAAATCCAGATTGCATCGATGTCCTGTTGCAAAGCAGCGGATGCGTCGGTGACATATTCAGGAATTAAGTTTACCTTGCTAAAATCGCCACCGTCCGTTTCTACAATATTTTGTATCATTGCCTGTTCCACTGGGAGTCCCCAGGTTGCATAATTCTTATTTTCCAAACCGGCAGGGGTGTCGATGTTATCCTCCTTCAAGGACACGATACCGGAGGTATTGTGCTGAATCAGGGCAGCAACAGCAACGATGGGCATTTCATCCTCTGAGGTAAATACAGGTGCCAGATAGTCCTGAAAATCAATTCCAAACTGTGCTTGGCCAGAAGCTACCATTGGGGTTGCACCGTCCTCTGGTGGTTGCACAATGTTAATGTCAATGCCAGCTTCTTCATAGTAGCCCAATTCTTTGGCAACGTAGAAACCAGTATGGTTGGTGTTCGGTGTCCAATCTAGTACCAATGTAATCTCAGTTAAATCTTTCTTTTTGGTGTCGGATTTACTATCGGTGTTGGATGTACTATCCGCGCTGCACCCTAGCAATCCCAAAGCTAAAATCAATGTGCAAAGTAACATATATATATTCTTTTTCATCTTCATGTTTTATTACTCCTCATTAT
>CAYTOQ010000115.1:3026-7423 GCA_964439445.1 uncultured Clostridium sp.
ATTATCTATTTACATTGTTTCATCATTTTTACAACGATTCCATGGCATCATTTTATATTGTGCCAATTTCACTAGTCCCATCAATGCCAAGCTGATAGCGGAAATGAGAAAAATAACGGCGAACATTTTGTCATAGTCATAGGATTTTTTAACTCTTGTCATATAAACTCCAAGACCGGAGTAGCCGCCCAGCCATTCTGCAATGACCGCCCCCACCACAGAGTAGGAAACGGCAATTTTAAGACCAGAGAAAAATTCTCCCAATGCATGCGGAAATTTTACATGCCAGAAAATCTGCCAAGGGCTTGCGTTCATACTACGCATCAGACGAATGGTATCCACGTCTACGGATTGAAAACCTTCTAACAGTCCAATGGCTATCGGAAAAAATGATACCAAAACCACAAGAATTACCTTTGGAGCAATCCCGTAGGAAAACCACAGAATAAGGAGCGGTGCAATGGCAACCGGCGGTACCGTCTGAGTCAGTATCAAAATCGGATACAAGCCTTTTTGGATGGGTTCACATGCATCCATGAAAGCAGCACAAAGAAATCCTAGTAATACGCCGAATATCAATCCCAACAATGCTTCAAGTAAAGTTACTTTTGCATGCTCCATTAACAATGGGAATTCTTTGATAAACGCAAGAATCACATCGGTAGGAGAGGGTAGCATATAGCTTGGAATCCATTCTGCCATACTGGCAATTTGCCAAATGCACAGCAGAGCGGTTATTACAATAACGGGTATGAAATTATAAATGGTGCTTCGTTGTTTTTTCGTCAATGGTTAATACCTCGCCTTCCGGCTTATAAGTAATCTTTACATAGCTCATTACACTGGGACATCCAGCATTTGTAGCAATGTACTGACATTGTTTTACGATGTCCATAAGCTCATCATAGTCACCCTCCATAGCAGTTTCGCATGGACCTACATAGTAGGTGACACCTGTACTTTTAATATAGTCAATGACAGCATCGACTATGCGTACAACTTCTTGATCTGTGGCTACCTGTGGTAGCACTTGAATGGCAACATTTGCATTCATTTTACATTCCTCCGTTTCCATAAGGTTTGTTCATGGGAGTATATATGGAACAAACGATACGAACATGAACGCCTATTATGTTCGTCGCAAGAGTGTTTCGTTGAAAACTTCTTGCTATATTACGTTATAGGAGAAGATTAAATGCCCTATAACGTAAAAATGACTCTTAGTAGGCGAGCTAAGAGTCACATTTGATATACTTATCTTAATAAAAAACCCCTTTCATACGAAAGGGGAGATTGTACATCATTGCTTGTTTCTCTCCCTACGCCAGCATTATCTGGATCAGGTTATGGGAACTCCCAAAGGATTAATGACAGGAATATGTCATCTCTCAGCCTAATTCCTTAAGCACTCCTGAATGATGCGATTATATCTCTTAGGAAGTATGGTTGTCAAGGATAAAATGTTAAGCACGAAGAAAGCTAGACGAAATAAAGGAACAGAAAATCTAAAAGCAAAAGTCAATGCACAAAGAGATGGTAAAAACAAGTAGTAAACAAATATTAAAAAATATAAAAAAATATTAAAAAGATGGAACCAGTGAATAAAAAACAGACGCGACTTTGTCGCGCCTGCAAAAAATCCAAGTTATTAAAATACTTGCAATTATTCCTTGATACCATTAACCAATTCGTCTAACATCTTAGGTAGCTCGGTATCCATATTCTCATCTGAGAACTGGCAGGTTCCAACGGCCTTGTGTCCGCCACCGCCATACTTTAACATAAGGCTTCCAACGTCTACTGTAGAGGTACGGTTCAAAATGCTGTAACCAACTGCTGCAGAACATCCCTTTCCACCTTTACCATTAACAATCCATGCAGAAATGTTCTGTTCTGGATACATACTGTAAACCATGAAACGGTTACCGGAATAGATAGGGTCAACACCGCGTAAGTCGGAAATGATAACATCCTTTTCTACACGAGTGTGAGCCTTCACCATTTCTTTGAATTTCTCGGTTTGTTCGAAATACACTTCAATACGTTCTTTCACATCCGAAAGCTCTAAAATCTCTTCGGTTGTCATTGTACGGCAAGCCTGCATCAAATTCTCCATTAACTTGTAGTTTGGAATTGTAAAGTTACGCCATCTTCCGAGACCGGTTCTAGGATCCATTAGGAAACCAATTAATACCCAGCCGCTAGGATTTTGGATGTCATCAATGGTAAGATTACCAGAGTCTACCTTATCAACAGCTTCCATCATCTCGTCAAAGTGTGCAAATCTTTCCTGTCCACCATAGTATTCATAAATGATTCTTGCACAAGATGGAGTGATACGGCTTTCGCCCTTATACTTACCCTCTAATTGCTGACGCTCATGCTCACTAGAATGGTGGTCAAACCAAAGTCCACAACCTTCTACAAAAGGAACGTTAGCGAGACAATCATTCTCATCTACCGGTACCAAACGGTCCTGTAAATCCTTTGGATGTGCAAAAGTCCAAGAATCAATAACGCCTGCTTCTAATAATAGTGTACCACAAGCCAATCCATCAAAATCGGAACGTGTAACTAATCTCATGTTATATACCTCCCCGTCACTAGAAAATTCTACATATACCGACATTTTATCGCATTTTTCCCAGTATTTCAAGAATTAATAGAAGAAAAAAGAAAGTCTTGTAAAAAGAAGGTATAAAAAGGTGGTTTAATCGTTTAAAAGAGTCTATTTTGGTAGAAAATATAGGTAGTTCGGAATGATTGACATGTCAAGAAAATTCTATTAAACTAAGCATTGGAATTGGGGACACATTTTAAGATGTGTATGTGTTTTGGAGGATAGCATGAATACGAAATATATATTCTTAGATATTGATGGAACCTTGGTGGATCAGGGAGAAGTTATACCAGATAGTGCAAAAGAGGCAATTGCAAAAGCAAGAGCCAATGGACATAAGGTGTTTGTCTGCACAGGCCGTTCCCGTTGCGAAATACATGATTATATTTTAGAGGCAGGAATGGATGGAATTGTAGGCTCCGCAGGCGCATATGTGGAGTTGGATGGCAAGATTTTATACCATCAGCCGATGTCGGAGAAAATGAACCAACGCCTATTGGATTATTTTGAATCCAGAGGAATGTGTATCTTCCTCGAGACGAATGATGATTTGATTGTAAATGATATCGGTATTCAATATGTGCAGAATTATATTAAGGAGTGTAAGGAAAAGAACTTGCCTTATGCAAAAGCATTTTTTGATTTGATGGTACCCCTATCGGAGATAAATGAGCCAACAAAGCTTGCAATCAATAAGCTATTGTATGTGACAAATGAGTACAATCCGGAAGATATAAAAATGGATTTGCAGGATGAATTTACTGTGGTGGATAGTGCCATTGCATTGCCAGGAAAGAGTGGAGAACTGTCAGAACCGGGAATGCACAAAGGAAAAGGAATAGACATTGTGGTTCGTTATTTTGGAGCAGATGTGAAAGATACCATTGGAATTGGTGATGGGGAAAATGACATGGAAATGCTTCGGTCTGCGGGGACTGCAATTGCAATGGGAAATGGAAATCCAATGTTGAAAGAAATAGCAGATTATGTAACTACAGATATTGACAAGGATGGAATATGGAATGCATTTAGTCATTATGGACTGATATAAAAAAGAACAATAAAAATGTATCGGTTAAAAGTAATATTGAGAATAGGAGAACATGATGGAAAAAGATATTAAAGAAGCGTTAAATGAAAAAAATCCAGAGATTTTAACTTTAGAGGAATTTTTTGGTGAGGATTTTCAAAAGGAGGCAGATTTCATCGGTGAGAGATTGCAGTTGGATCCTCAATTAGTGCAAAAAGCACTGGATGGAGCAGACAGCTTTATGGAGTTTGCGGAAGGAAAAGAAGAGTATATTGTGGAAGATGTAGATGAAGATGGTCTGCCGATTAAAGCAATCTCTGGGGATGCATTGATGGCATACGTCAGTGAACAGACCGGAATTGATGTGGAAACTTTGGATAAAATATATGATTGTGAAGTAGATTATTTTGCACAGTTTGGTTTGGCAGAATAAAATTATAAGAAATGTAGGAGGTAACACCATGCAGATTACGGATGAAACAATTGAGTATGTTGGGATTCTTGCAAAGCTTGAGCTTTCTGACGAAGAAAAAGAGCAGGCAAAGAAGGATATGACCAATATGTTGGACTATGTTGGGAAGTTAAATGAGTTAGATACAGAAGGGGTTGAACCGATGAGTCATACATTTTCGGTACATAATGTGTTCCGTGAGGATGTGGTGACGAATGGAGATGACAGAGAAAATATGCTAAAGAATGCGCCGGAGCAGAAGGATGGAGCGTATAAAGTTCCTAAGATTCTTTCAT
>CAYTOQ010000116.1:0-7385 GCA_964439445.1 uncultured Clostridium sp.
TGCATTCCAACCATCATCATCATAATGACGACCAATGCAATCAGACCGATTACATATGGCATAATCTTTTCAAGCAAACTCGGTCTCACCACATCACTCATTTGGAATATAATATCTGAATTGTCATCTATCACTTTATCGCACAGCGCTTGAAAATCCTTCACATCCGTGATATAAAAAATCACCTTGGAATAATCCTCCATCAGCACTTCAACCGTACCAGTTGGCACTTCAGCATTTTGCTGAACATAAACACTGATCACATTTCCTTTTTTTACATCCGCAGCAAAATCTGCTTCTGTATAAGTAAGGTCAACATTTTGATTTCCATTCTGAATCAACAAAAGCACTCCCATAATCAGTGCAAACAACAACAGATAAGAAATCATACTTCTCTTTGCTTTCTTATTCATAATCTACTATTCTCCTTGTTCCACCACACCGATATATGGCAGATTGCGATACTTTTGAGCATAATCTAGCCCATAGCCCACAACAAACTTGTCTGGTATATCAAAACCACAATAATCTGTATGGACCTCCACCACTCTACGGTCTGGTTTGTCTAATAATGTAACAATTTTAAGGCTTGCTGGCCCTCTTCCTTCTAAAAGATGCCTTAAATGGAATAATGTATTACCTGAATCCACAATATCCTCTACAATCAAAACATCTTTTCCCTCTATATCTTCATCCAATTCCTTCTTCACCGTAATATGTCCTGCAGACACCATTCCGTCTCCATAAGAAGAAACTGACATAAAGTCCATTGTCACCGGCACAGTAATTCTCTTTGCCAATTCACATGCAAAAAACACACTACCCTTTAATATGATAACTAAATGTAGCTCTTTCCCCGCGTAATCCTCATCAATCTGTTTTGCCAACTCGCAAATTCTTTCATCAACCTTTTCTTCTGAAATTAATACACTAATCGAATGTTCCATCACCATTCTCCTTCGCATGTAACCTTTAAAATCTTTCCGCTTTGTATTGTTACTTTTACATCCTCACTCCGGCGCCTACCCATAATCCATAGCACATTATTTCCTTGCGCCAATACCATTGTCTTTCCGCGTTGCTCTATGGGAATTTTTTCGTCAATAAAATAACGGGAAACCTTTTTTCTCTCCCCCTTGTTATTCATCACAAAACTGTCTTCATCCTTTACACTTCGAATTGACAATGCGCTCTTTATTGTATCACATTCAAAGTATTTCGTATAGTTGTTTTTTGAAGAAATAGCCTCTTCCACCAAATCTTCCCATTGCTTCTCAGAACAATCCTTTTGCATATACATATCAAGACGCACCGACCTTTGTTCATCAATCCAAATGGACTCTTTCTCAAAATTCATCTTCTCATAGCAAGCTGGTGCAAAAACAAACTCAAAGGGCTCATCCTCCACTTGTAAGTTTTTCCTCATCACCAACTTTTCATACGAATTTTGTGCCACTATATTATACGGCAAATCAATGAACTTCCCACTTTGATTCATCATTAAATTCTTTATATCTTCAATGTGTTGCCTGCTAATATCTTTTTTTCGACCACATACCTTTGTCAACACTTCATAGAGAACCCCATTTATAAGCACCTCATCCTGCTGCAATAAATGTTGTCTATCCACACCACAAGAGCCATCCGCAAAAAATTTCACATATTCCCTTATATAGTTATCCACTATTTTTTTCAAAAATGACTGATAACTAGATATTTCTTCTCCCAACCGGACAATATGCTCCACCGCCTGCACATTTATATCTTCTAACACGGGAATAACCTGATTGCGCAGTGAATTCCGGGAATAGACGTTGTTACGATTGGTCACATCCTCCCTCCACGTAATCTCCTTTTCCTTCAGCCATTCCACAAGCTCATTTTTCCGAAATGGTAGTAACGGACGAACCACACATCCATCTGTCACACTCTCCAATAAATCGCCATCCGGAAGTGGCGCTATCGGACGCATCCCTTCCATTCCAGACAGACTGCTGCCTCGAATCAGGTGAAATAATATAGTTTCCACCTGATCGTCTCTGTGATGTGCTACCGCAAGCTTCTTTGCACCGACACGCTGCATCACTTTCGCAAAACATTGATATCGGTAGCACCTTCCCATTTCTTCCTCTGTTTTTCCCTGTTGCATTGCCATAGCCGGAATATCTGCTTCGAAGAGATAATACGCAATACCTCTCGCCCGGCATAACTCCTTCACATAATCCGCATCCTCTGAAGCCTCCTCACGAATCCCATGATTGATATGCACCACCGAAAGTGTAAGCTTATATTCCTCCTGTAGTTCCTGCAACAAAAGCAGGAGTGCCACCGAATCAGCTCCGCCCGACACACCTACCACAATACTTTCTTTTTCCTTCAGTATATTATTTTCTTCAATATATTTTCGTACTCTCTTAAGCATATTCTCCTATTGCTCCCATATTCCCGCAATTATGATTGTACTATCATCCCGCAGAGTTCCCCTTTGCATTCGCTCTACCTCTGCCATAATTGCCTCTGCCATTACCTGTACATTCTTCGTTTCCTGCTTTGCAATGACATCCGCCAGATATTCTTCCTTATCCTCAAATATAATCCCATCCAGCACACCATCGCTTACCATTATAATTATATCACTATGATATAGCTTTCTGGAACAAGTGTCAAACTCCGCTTGCTCTAAAACTCCAACTGGAAGAGAAGTAGAGCGTATACATTCCACCTTATCCTTTCTCTTTATAAATGTGGTAGATGCTCCAAGCTTCATAAAATCAACATCCCCTGTATAAAAATCCACCACAGCCAAATCTAATGACGAACTAATTTCACCCTCTGTCAAAAAACTAATAAATGAATTTAAAAGTTCTACAGCCAAATCCTTACGAAAACCCGATACAAGTAACTGCTCCAACAATTCCACCACTTGCTCACTTTTCATATATGCTTTCTCTCCCGTTCCCATTCCATCCGAAAGCATCAGCACTGCCTTTTGTCTATCAATTTTGGTCACCGAGAAATTGTCACCACACATTTCTTCCCCATTGCGATTCTTCCGAACCACACCGGTTGTCATCCTATATTTTCCTTGCTCCACAAAACAATAGTTCCCTTCCCGTTTTGCAACTGCATCAAGTCTGCGTCCTACACACACCATCTTCTTACCCACTATCTTACCAATCCGCTCTGCCAAATCATCACCATTCACCATCTGCTCCCTCGTGAGATAGCAACCCACATAAGCCTTCATTCGCTCCTCGTTATCCTTAATCAAGAGCGCCCTAGTTACCCCTACACCAATCCGCGCAAAACTTTCGGACACTCGCATCTCAAAAAACTCTGTCTGCAAAGACTTATCCGTCAGCTCCGCCGGAAACGTAGTAATAATATCTCCAATCTGTCCTAACTGCCTTATAAAATTCTTTCTAAGCTCCGTCAGACGATTACTCTGAGACTCCACCACATTTAAAAGGGAAATGCCATCACCACTCAAATAAATGTTACTCAGTCCATGACTCTCAAACCTTCCGCGTTCCTCCTCGTGGCTCTGCAGCATTTTCTCCATTGCTAAAAACGCCTGTCCAAAATCATAGATTCGATTTTTGGTTGCTTCCTGTATCAAGATATCCTGAGAAAAGCCCGTCGTTCCCTCTTTGAGCTGCGCCACCTGTCCCATCCACGTACCTGGTATTGCTAAAAAGGTCACTGCCGTTACCACCACACTAGAAAGCAACTCTATTTCTAACAGATTTCCGTCATACAATACCCCTAGCAAAATACAACCTGCCAGATATCCCAGCAATACACCAATCTTTCCTATCCCCTTTAGCAACGTAATAATAGTAGATAACAAAATCATAACAGCCAGATAATTAACGGATTGCATTTGAAAAGCCAGCACCAGACCAGCCACTGCACCGGTCGCCATCCCCACACCACTATCAAATCGATAGCTGTTATACAGCAATAGCACGCTACATAATATAAAAAGCACATTGATTGGAGTAGTTATAATCGGACAGCCAAACAACGCTACCGCCATCAGCGCAAACAGCCCGATAAACCGCTCATTATTTGCAAACATACGCTTTGTTCCAACGCGCAATGCCACAAATGCCTGCTCAAAGATTAATGCAAAGCTTGCCGCAATTACTCCTTCCAAAAAAGCATAGAGCAGACTCACATCCTCTCTAGTCACCACATACTGAAACGGCATACTGATAGACCACAAAACCATTCCCGTAGCCAGTGCAATCTGATGATTATCAGAAAACAGCTTTTTCCTGTCTGTTCGTTTCAGCAATCCCAGCAAAAACAAAAGCACCAATGCGTACCGAACCGCTGCCTGCCAGCCCATTTTCGACAAAACTCCCAACATCAATACTCCAAACACACTCATAGAGCTTTTATTCTGCATAAATGCCGCCATAAAAAAAGGCACAACAAAAGGATACATTCCAAGCAAATGACATCTAGCCACCATAAATGCTAAGATATGTATCCCTATTTTCTCTAATCTATAATGCATAATTATCCCTCCCATATAATAAGGTGGGAAAATTATAATTGATATCACAAAAGAAATTTGTCGCAGAGGAAACCTCCTTATCGCAAGAAACGACATTTAATCACGTTCTGGCTCAATCAAAATCTCCTTCGGATAAACCAACCCTAGTTTTTCTTTTGCGACTTCTTCCATATATTTTTTGGTCTTCATATATTTTTCCAGTTCTTCCAATTCCTTTGTTCGCTGTTCTTCATCTTCAATCTGTTTTTCTATGGATGCTTTTTTCTCTGCTAATTCCTCACTTTCCTTCTTCAGATTAGCAGTGCGAATTCCTAAACATACACAAAGGACTAAAACCATGATAGCCACTGTGGATAAGCCTTTTTTATTCCGTTGTTTTTTCTTCCTTCTTCTCCTGCTCACAATGTCACCTTTTTCTATTTCAATCCAACGTTTATTATCTTCCTTTAATAGCCATTGTAACGTCTGTTGCTATATTTTTCAATGCTTTTCTACATTTACTCCTCAATGCAAGAACGGGCTTTTTTGCACAACCGCCCACTTTATTCTTCAGCTTATTCCAATACGGCAATATACTACGAACCAAAAACAAAAGCAAACGACTCAAGGTGAGTGTATATACAATCACGCCTAAAAACATCCCCAAAAAAGCATATCCTCTAAGAACCCCCTCATTGTAATGAAACAAAGTCTTGAATACACACCACGTGGTCAACACCCAAAATAGCAAATCCTCTACATCCACAAGCCAATCCCAATGGACAAAAAGCATTCTCAAAATTCGAAAAACATCATAAATAACCGCAAGCGAGGCTCCCAACAAAAAACAAACCAAAAACAGTTGCATTTCGTCATAGATTAAATCCGCCATTTTCTCACCTACTTAAACAGACGTTCAAAAAAACCATTCTCGCCCTTTAAGCCTGGTTTCAAGTCGGAATAGGTAAAGGAATCCACTCTTCCGTCCACCTCCACTTCTCCTTTGTCCAGAGTAAGCTTTGTCACATTCAAATCCTTCCCCTTTATCATCAACATACCCTGTTCTGTTTCTAAAAGCACTTCGTTTGGATCGAAGGAAATAACAGCATTGACTCCTGTTATCATTCCTGCTCCCCGATTATTCAGAGTGATTCTTTGTCCCTTCACAGTACGCACTTCTTCCATATATCATCCCGCCTTTCTAATAGCCACCTCACAACCAGAAGCAACCTTCTAGCAATATCTTATGATGGTCTAACGGAATATATGATTAGATGTACTGAAACATTTCCTTTGCGTCTTCTTTTTTAGTGGACTCCACAATCCGGGTTACCTCTACCGCTACATTTTTATTTCCAAATGAAATATCAATTCGGTCTCCAACCTTCACATCCACAGATGCTTTTGCCACACGACCATTCACCATAACACGTCCTGCATCACAAGCTTCATTGGCAATGGTTCTTCTCTTAATCAGTCTTGAAACCTTTAAATATTTATCTAGTCTCATAATATTATCCTTTCTCAAGCTTCGCTTGCTCATTGTGCAATCGCTTGACAGATGTTATAACGCAAAGAAGGTTGCTACATAACAGTAGCAACCTTCTTGTAAGCCTAACAAAATATATTATTTGTTAACAACGTCCTTTAAAGCCTTACCAGCTTTGAACTTAGGTGCTTTAGAAGCAGCAATCTTCATTGGCTCACCAGTCTTAGGATTACGTCCATCTCTTGCTGGTCTCTCAGCTACTTCGAATGTACCAAAACCAACTAACTGGATCTTCTCACCCTTTGCTAACTCTTCTGCTACTACATCTGTGAAAGCCTTCAATGCCTTCTCTGCGTCCTTCTTTGATAATTCAGTCTTCTCAGCCATAGCTGCAACTAACTCTGTCTTGTTCATAGGAATAGTTCCTCCTCTTAAATATTATATAGTATTTCTTTATATCCTTGTCTCCGTCAGACAAGTCCTAACAGTAGTTATACTCGTTTGCCTTCTATTTGTCAAGCAAATACCTATATTCTTCGCTTTTTTGTGTAAAATAGTAGAATTTTCCGAGGGTGTTTTCTCCAAAAACTATTCATTTTGCTAAATTTTCATTGTAAATTTTAAACATAAAACTAAATCTTTCTTTGTGCATTATTACCTCTTACAATTTATAAAATCATACATCCAAAAAATCCTTCAAACCATTGATTTTACTAGTTTTTTACAATTATTAGCCTTCCATTTGCTTACCCAAAAAATTAGCCGCTATCACTGCTGCCTTTCTTTCTATCTCAGTAAGTGGATTTTTGCTGTCCTTATTGAGAATAATTACCGCTCCGATAGCATCTCCTTCACAGATAATTGTCTGCACAATCTGTCCTTCATATATATCCTCATCGCCTGTAATCTGGATATATTTCTTTTCTCCCTTTTTAGCCATGATTGCTTCCCTGTCATTGATTGCTTCTTCTAACTCCTTGTGAAGAGGCTTGCCAAGTAAATCCTTCTTAGACGCACCAGAAACTGCAATAATCTGGTCTCTATCTGTAACACATACTGGACAGCCAAGGATTTGTGCTGTAGCGTCCACATACTCCTGTGCAAATATACTAAGCTCTCCAATCGGAGAATACTTTTTTAACACAATCTCTCCATCCTTGTCTGTGAAAATTTCTAGCGGGTCACCACTACTGATAACATTGACAGTAAAGAGTCGTTCCGGTTGATTGCGAGTCTTCAACCGAACATTAGTGGTTAAATAGTTTTCTATAACTTTACTGTCATAATTAAAATTTGCGACATCGTACTCCGATTCTTCCGCAACCTTTAACAATTTCTCCTTACCTTCTATATGTTCATAATAGAAGGTAGTAACTGCGCCAACCTTTAGCA
>CAYTOQ010000117.1:0-7325 GCA_964439445.1 uncultured Clostridium sp.
CAATTGTGTATGTTCCATCTGACACGTTATCAAAACTGAACTCTGTGCTGTCATTTGTATCAACGGTATATGTCTGAATACATACATTACCTTCATATAAACCGACAATAATCGTTCCATTCTTATCTGAGTCTGCATATTCCGCACGACCACTTATAAATACATTACCGTCATTCGGCAAAGTTCTAAAATAATTAGAATATACTAAGGTTTCACCATTATTACCACCAGTTGGATCAGTAGAATATGCTTTAATAGTATATACATAAACCGTACCCTTTTCCAAACCAGTCAGATTACCTGTAATGGTACGTTTACCCGTTGTTTCATCTACACTTTCAACAGTCTCTGCTTCTTTTGCAACACCTGGATCATCACCTAATTTGTAATAAGTAATCGTAGCTGACTTAAATGGCCATGAACCCTCAGTAATCTGTGCTCCAACTATTGCCGAACTCTCAGTAAGGCTACGCACCTTATTCACCTTCATACTCATCGGTGTAAATACTTCCGGTTCAGCTTCATTGCCCGCATAGTCTTGTACTTTAATAGAATATACACCCGTTTCTGAAATTTCGAATGTACCTACATATTTCTTATTATCACCTGTTGTATTATTCGCAGTAGCAACTTCTTGAATCGTATAATCTACCGGTGTAGAACCCTGTAACACTTGAAGTGTATCCATATCTACTCCACTGACCGTATCTTCAACAGTAAACTCAACTATTACAGTATTCCCGCTATCACTAGACTTGTAAGTAGACACAATTACCGGAGCTTGACTATCTACCTGAATGGTATGAATATGGTTTTCTGTTTCCACATCCTCACAACACAACACATCTGTAGCACTTTCTGTCCATAGCATTAATTTATAAATGCCATCTTCCTGAATTCCAATGCTAGACGTACCATTTTTAATCGGAATACTGCGCTCGTCATCGCTATCAATTTCACTTTCGTGGATAGACGGCGTATCCTTTTCATTCCAAAGCTTATACTTTGTCACTACCGGCGTACCATCTTCGGTCTTTGTTATACTATCAATAAGAATTTGTCCCTGTTCAGCCGTAAACCAACCTTTGTCATTTGCTTCTGGCTGCAAACTAATTGTAGGACAAGCTGGGTTCTCACTAGAAACCTTATCTAAAACGATACTTTCTTTATATACATTTCCAGCAACGTCTGCAGCTTCAATAATATAGGTTCCCTTTTTTGTAGTATTGACATAACACTTGTAAATCTTACAATTATTCTCATCAGTGCCTATCTCTTCAACTTTATATTGATTCTCTGTTAGTTCTCCATCCTCAGTTGCAATCTTAACATATTGAACACCACTCAACTTATCAACGGCTGTAAACGCTAACGTAACCTCTTTCTGATAGGTTGTCGTTATCTTGTCTCTATCTATCACAACAACATCCGGTTTATCATTATCCACCTTAAAAGTCTTCGCTCTGTCTTCTAGAGAAACTATATTACCTGCATTATCCTCAATAACAGGATATATTGTATACTCTCCACTTGCACAAGGATAATTCTTGTTATTCACTTCTACTTCGAAAGTTCCTTTGGTTATCTTCCTATCAACTGAAACGTTTTCGACATACTCCTTGCCATTTACTACCCATGTTACGGTTTTGATACCAGAGGTTGCATCTTCTACCTCAAGATATGCAAAACAATTGCTGTAATATTTATCAGAATCCCCCTTGATAACAGCACCATTGGAAGTAACCTGCCATACTGATACTTCCGGACCATATTGTTCTACTGCCCATTCGTCATCATTGGCACCATCCTTCATAAAACGATAACGATTTGATTCATTACCAGCTTCATCCTCTGCAATAAATGATACCGTAAACAACTTGTTTGCCAGATTCTCTCCGTTCTCAATCAAACCTGCCGGAACCTCTATTACAGCCGTTGCTGTATATCCAATCGTCTCATTTCCTTGAGCATTATCAAAGAGTATTGTCTGTTCATCTGTATTGCCATCACCTAGCGTACTAGTCAATGCATAATGCAACTTGTATGGTCTTGATGTATCATCTTTGTAAGTTACATTAATATATATAGAAGTATTGTAATAATGCCCCAAAGAAACATTACCACCCTCTGATACGAAGTACAAACCATCACCAGTATCTACTCCTGTATTCTCAACCAATACCTCACATTTAACAAACTCTGGATCCGTCGTATCCAATTGAATGAATTCTTTTGCATACTCAGTAAATGCACCTGTAGTGCTATCATATAACTGGAAGGTTACATACCCATCCACGATATCATCTTTTGTTATCTTTAGAGACTGTGATGCTTGCGTAGAACCTTTTAAACGAACACTATCGTAACCTGAACCATTAATTGCTTCAATTATAACTTCTGAATGCCATCCATTATCATTAGGAGCTGTTATTGTATAATTCTTACCCTTCTGAGCTGGCTCCATCACAACATTAAAGGTTCCAGTTCCACCAGAAGCTGCCACATAAAACGCATAATTGGACGTAGCATCTACAACCGGCACAATCTTATAAGTCGCCATACCAGTACTTGAACCATGCAATATCAAATCATCCTTCGCAGGGTTACGACGCTCCGGATCGGCTTCTAACTCAACCAGTTTTGCAAGGTTTCCTTTGTCTTCCCCTACTAAATTGGTTTCACTTGACACCTCTGTTACATTAAATGTCGGATTCGGCTCACCAGCACGAACCTGACTCACAGCGGCTGAGGTTTTGATATACACCGGTCTTTGTTCAATAATACCAGGAATTAGTGCATTCGATGTGTCCAGACTAAAATGATTCTGATCTTCCGTTACACCATTATCCAACACCATCCAATTATCCGGAATGGTAAGCTTGACACTTTGATTACCTGCACTCTCATCCACATAATCACCACTGGCAACAGCCACATAAACACCTTCCACATCCGTAGGTAATTTTCCATCTTTTATAAATTGGCTTATATTAATATCACTATTTCCATCATATGTTTTAGTTGGTGTGTCGATTCCGCTTGTATCAAGTATGATTGCTCTTGGATTCACCCTAATATCAAACGACATTGTATCTGAGGTTTTCGGATTATCAGTCTCTGTGCGGTCTATAACAACAACATCCACTTTCACACTACCAACAAACTTTGGTCCTGACGTTGTTACTTTAATACCCGCATCCGTCACACTCAAATCAATATTATAATCCGTTCCACTCAAGTCACTTGCAGAATTCAAAACGACCGGGCTTCCATTCTTAGGAGTCACCGTAACTGCATTAATTGTATACTCAAAATTACCCGTAACCGAATCCTCTAAATCTATAAATTTAGCCTTGATTGTAGTTCCTGTTGAACTTTTCAAATATTGGAACGTAATTGGCGAGTTTGTTTCATTTAAATCCAACTGTACTCCGGCATATTTATATACCGCACTAATCTGTGCCGGAGTTTTTCCATTATCCACATAGGTAGTATACAAGGCAGCTTTGTATGTTTCTGAAATAGTATTACCTGGTGTAATTGGCGTAATACTATCTGCCTGCGAAGAGTCATAACTGCCCACGTACCAACCAACGAACTTATATCCTGGTTTTGCTGATAAAATATTATTTGAAACTTCTTGGGCACTGGCAAAGGACGATACATTATCCGTACCAAACTTCAGTGTTTGTGGGGTTGATGCATTTTCCCCCTTGTGATCTGTGTAAACAACCGAAAAGGATTCCGGTTCCCATAGCACTGTAACTGTAACTTTACAGTTTTTTTCATCTAATGTAACCTGAAGATTACTACCTACTATTGCTACATCTCCTTTTGCGCTGTTAACGGTAGCACCATTTAATTCATAACCAATTTTTGCCGGAGAATCAATCGTAAAGGTCGCCGCACCATTGGTTGCACTAATTTCATAAACACCATCATTATTAACGGATGTCGTTGCGCCACCCGATGTAATACCTGTATAGCCGCCTGCGTCAACAATTGTAACCTCATATTTTTTAACAATCGTTTTTAAAAATAAATCTATACTATTATTGACAGGGGTAACGCCACTGATTACTCCATCACTATAAGTAACTTTTGTGGATGCTGTTCTTGCATCAGCAGAATACCAACCCTCTACCTCATAATATCCATCTGCTGTATATGCTTTTTCTACGGTGTCCAAAGAAATATCTGTGCCCTCTGTACTAAAGGTGTATCCTCCTTCTACCGCCACTAAGTCAACCGAACCAGCAGGTTGATTACCAGGACCATAGATGTTAGCCTTTATTGTTCCTGTACTCTTATCTGCCTGAACGGAAGTCTCATCAACCACTGGACTCTGTTGTGTCCCAACATCCGTTTGTGCACTATCGTCTTCAACAAAAACATCTTCTGTTGTTTCTGGCGAGGTAACAACTTCCGTAGTTGTCTCTGTTACTTGTGTCGTCGTCTTTGAACTACTCTCAGAAGCTATTGTTTCTTGAGACTCTGTATCTTGTGTTGGAATTTCTGTCACTTTCTCTCCCTGTACAAGCGCATCTGATTCTACATCACTATCGTCTATCAAAGCGTCTTCACTCTCTGCCTGTAACTCCTGTTGCTTTTGAACAGTCTCCTCTGTATCCACTAGTGCTGTTGCTGATGAGGTTAAGAAATAAGACTGGGATACTAACATAACCAACACCATAACGACAGCCACAACGCGCTTACCTGCACCTGTACTCCAAGAAAAGAAATAATTAAGCACACTAATAACCGCTACTAATGCTAGTACCGGATATGTAAGTATCTTATACTTCTTGGCCACCTTCAATAATTTTTCAATAAGTCTGTTTTTTGTATTCATCCCAATCACCTCGTATATAAAATATCTATATTGTAAATATATCGTCATTCTTTGCATTACATTTTAGGCTTTATCAATGGAAATTCCTTCCAACGGACAAAGAAGCACAAAAATGCACACTACTTGACGTTAGTATATCATAAGTATACTCAAATGAAAAGTTTTTTTCACAATTTCTATTATTATAATCTTATGTAAACACAATATCTTGTGGTTTGTATTTATACTATACAATTTTCACATGATATAAACGTTTTACTCTATATACTGTTTTCCAAACAAACTTATTACTATATTATGGTAGGTTTACCTTGACCAAAATGCGTTCAAGTGCTACTATAATTTGTGGATAAATTATATAAGGAAATAACACATTTCCTATTTCAACAATAATAATAAATGAGGTGTACGAACATGACAAAAACTTTTGACGATCTACTTGCGAAGGTTGCTGCTTGCAGCACAAAGAAGGTTGCTGTTGCTGTTGCTCAGGATGATGCTGTATTAGAGGCAGTTGCAGAGGCTAAGAAAAGAGGAATTGCAGAAGCTATCTTAGTTGGTGACTCTGACAAGATTAAAGCCGTTGCAGATTCTATGAACATGGATATCTCTGATTATGAGATTATCGACATAAAGGAAGATTATGAAGCTGCCTTAACTGCAGTTAAGCTAGTACATGATGGCAAGGCTGACATGTATATGAAGGGCTTAATCGACACAAAGTCTTTCTTAAAGAGTGTATTAGATAAAGAGGTTGGTCTTCGTACAGAAAAGACTCTATCTCATGTATGTATCTTCGACATCGAAGGTCACGACGGATTATTATTCCTAAGTGATGTTGCATTTATCCCATATCCAGATTTGGAGACAAAGGCTAACATCATCCGCAACACAGTTGAAATTGCACACGCTTGCGGCATTGACTGTCCTAAGGTTGCACCATTGGCTGCTGTTGAGGTTGTAAACCCTAAGATGCCTGTTACTGTGGAAGCTGCTGAGCTTACTAAGATGAATGAAGAAGGACAGATTACCGGTTGTATCGTTGATGGACCACTTTCATACGATCTTGCAATTGATCCAGAGGCTGCCAGACACAAAGGTGCTACTGACCGTAAGATTGTTGGCGATGCAGATATTCTATTGTTCCCAGACATTCATGCTGGCAACATCACATACAAGGCACTTGTTCACAATGCAAAGGTTGTAAATGGTAACATTTTAACCGGTACAAAAGCTCCTGTTATCTTGACATCCCGTTCTGATGACTTCGAGACAAAGGTGAATTCGATTGCTGTTGGTGCTGTTGTTGCTGAGGCTATGAACAAATAATATTTGAATGATTTGGCTGTCATGTTTTTGCGTGACAGCCTAATTCATAAAGTGGCTTAATAAGCTACTGATATTATATATAAGTAACTATAACTATTATTAATTAGGAGGATATAAGAATGGCTTACACAATTTTAATTATCAACCCGGGTTCAACATCAACTAAGATTGGTGTATACGAGGATGAGAATCAGATTTTCGAGGAAACTTTAAGACATCCAACGGAGGAAATCGCAAAATACGCTTCTATCATTGACCAGAAGGATTTCCGTAAAGATGTCATTTTAGACGTATTGAAGGAAAAGAACTTTGACATCAAGACTTTAGATGTTGTTGTTGGTCGTGGCGGTTTGTTAAAGCCAATTCCAGGCGGTACATACGCTGTAACCGATGACTTATTAAACGACCTTAAGATTGGAAAACAGGGTCAGCACGCATCGAACCTTGGTGGTATCCTAGCAAAGGAAATCGCTGATGAGGTTGGAGTTCCTGCTTACATCGTTGACCCAGTAGTTGTTGACGAGTTAGAACCAATTGCAAGATATTCCGGTATGCCAGAGCTTCCAAGAAGAAGTATTTTCCATGCTTTGAATCAGAAGGCTGTTGCCAAGCGTTACGCAAAGGAAGTTGGCAAGTCATATGATGAGCTTAACTTAATCGTAATCCACATGGGTGGCGGTGTATCTGTTGGTGCTCACAAGTGTGGTAAGATTGTAGATGTTAACAACATCCTTGATGGTGAGGGTGCATTTTCTCCAGAACGTGCTGGTACGGTTCCAGTTGGTGATTTGATTAAGCTTTGCTACTCTGGAAAGTATGAAGAAAAAGAAATCTACAAGAAGATTTGTGGTAATGGTGGTTTCAATGGTTACCTTGGAACCAACGATATGCGTGATGTTAAGAAGCTCGCATTAGAAGATGGTGACGAGAAGGCTTTAGGCGTATACGAAGCATTCCACTACCAGCTTGCTAAGGATGCTGGTGCTATGGCTGCTGTATTAGGCGGTAAGGTTGACCAGATTATCTGTACTGGTGGTATTGCTTATAACCCAGAAACAATCGACAGATTGAAAGAAAGACTTGGATTCATCGCACCGTTTACTGTATATCCTGGTGAGGATGAGTTGCTTGCTCTTGCACAGGG
>CAYTOQ010000118.1:0-4859 GCA_964439445.1 uncultured Clostridium sp.
ATGGACGTTTCTTTTCGCCGTCCTTGTCGATAAAGTACATATCAAACTGCTCAGCAAGCAAAGCATCCCATTGAATTGTTATCATAGTGTCTTCCTTGCCGTATACATTTTTTGCATTAATATCAATCTTAGGACCGTAGAATGCAGCTTCACCTATGTTTTCTTCAAATTCGATGTCCAACTCATTCATAATGTTACGCATATGCTGCTGGGTCTCTTCCCAAACCTCAGGTTCACCGATATATTTTTCCTTGTTGTCAGGGTCCCATTTAGACAAGTGATAGGTTACGTCTTCCTCCACGCCAAGCGTCTGCAAGCAGTGCTTTGCCAACGCAAGACAGTTCTTGAATTCTTCTACCATCTGGTCTGGTCTTACAATCAAATGTCCCTCTGAAATGGTAAACTGTCTTACACGGGTTAAACCGTGCATCTCACCGGAATCCTCGTTACGGAATAAGGTAGAAGTCTCTCCATAACGGATTGGAAGGTCACGATAAGAATGCTGCTTTGCTTTGTATACATAGTACTGGAATGGACATGTCATTGGGCGAAGTGCTAAGATGTCCTGTCCTGAAGCAGATACACCATTCTCATCCTCGTCATCATTTAATACAAACATACCCTCTTTGTAGTGATCCCAGTGACCGGAAATCTTATAAAGGTCTGACTTCGCCATCAAAGGTGTTTTGGTTCTCACATAACCCCACTCGTTGTCCTCTAGGTCCTCAATCCATCTCTGCATAGTCTGGACAACCTTAGCACCCTTTGGCATAAGAAGAGGAAGTCCTTGTCCGATAACATCAACGGTTGTAAATAACTCTAAGTCACGACCAAGCTTATTGTGGTCACGCTTCTTGATATTTTCTAAGAACTCCAAGCGAGCTTCTAAGTCCTCTTTCTTTGTAAATGCGGTACCATAGATACGGGTAAGCATCTTGTTGTCAGAGTTTCCTCTCCAGTAAGCACCAGAGGAAGAAGTAAGCTTGAAGAATTTCACTGGCTTTGTGCTCATAAGATGTGGTCCGGCACAAAGGTCTGTGAAATCGCCCTGCTCATAGAAGCTTAATACTGAATCTTCCGGTAAATCGTTAATCAACTCAACCTTGTATGGTTCGTCCTTTTCTTCCATTAACTTGATTGCTTCAGCACGTGGAAGAGTAAAGCACTTAATTGCAATGTTTTCCTTTACAATTTTCTTCATTTCTGCTTCGATTTTGTCCAAATCCTCTCTAGAAAGAGATGGCATATCAAAGTCGTAATAGAAACCATCCTCAATTGCTGGGCCGATGGTACACTTTGCGTCTGGGTAAAGTCTCTTAACCGCCTGTGCCAAAATGTGGGCAGCAGTGTGACGGAATGCTTTCTTACCTTCCTCTGTATCAAATGTCAAAATATTAAGGCTACAATCCTTGTCAACAATTGTTCTAAGGTCAACCACTTTACCGTCAACCTCTCCGGCACATGCAACGCGTGCAAGCCCCTCGCTGATATCCTTTGCGATATCCAATACGCTCATTGCTCCTTCATATTCCTTTGAGGAGCCATCCTTTAAAGTAATTATCATGATATTCTCTCCTTGTTTTCGTTAATTAGGTGATTGCGATACGCTTTCCTTAATCCCAATCCTCATCCCAATCGTCTGTGCAATTGCAGGTTTCAACGATTACTCGTTTCTTTGGTGCAATAACAAGACCGTAGATTAGTCCGGTTAATGCGGCGATAACGATAATTAGTGCAAGCATTTTTCTTGTAACACCAGCATCCTCGTCCATAAAATCAAGAAATGCATCCTTGATATTGCAAAGCCCATCCTTAAAGGTGTCTTTTGTGTCATCTAATGTCTCTGTGATTGCTTCTAATACATTCATATCAATACCTCCTGTCGTTGTTGTTCGTTTTGAATAAAAGTCAAATGCCTGTATCTCTTAACAAGCAAGCTTGTACGAGATACAGTCGCTTGACAGAACTTTTATACAATAAAAATCCCTGACATAAAATATGCCAGGGACAAAATAATCTGCGGTTCCACCCTAGTTCCTGTAAATGCAATCGGCAAAATGAGAGAACACGCGGTGATGTTCGCTGATAATCCGATAAAGATTTACAGACACTTCATTATGACGATATCGGAGTCACCGGCCGCTATTAACGGCTGCTCAGAGGTGGTTTTCAATTAAGCACTAGGTAGGTCTGTTCCAGAACCGATTGAAAATATTGCTTGCATCAAACAATTCTTTCAACCCGCAAACCCTCTCTGGAGATAGTATCCTAATCTACTGTCCTCGTCATTGCGTTATTGTATAAACATAGGTTGATTGTATTCCAATCAAATCGGAAAGTCAACCTTTAAATTGTAAAAAACATCTGTAAAAATATCCAATTTTATTAGAATTCGCTGTCATAATAATGAGTTTTACTTAAGCTTTACATAGTCTGCAGAAATCCATCCCTTGTAGGTGGTTCCCTTTTTCTTGAATTCAACCTGATACCAGGTCATGCCACTCTTTTTCTTGGTTTGTAGAATGGTAAGGGTTTTGTTCTTTCCTACAGTGGTAATCACCTTTGAGCTTGTGCTATAGGATTTGCGTACATTGATATCCTTTGAGGTGGTTTTACCAACCATAGTAATGGTTACCTTCTTGTGTTGAACAAAGCCTTTGTAGGTCATACCATCTTTATTATAGGTTACATAGTACCATTTCTTGCCTGCGGCATTTTTGGTGGCATAGGTAACCGTCATAGATTCTCCTGTAAGTGGCGCGATAATTGGCACACTGGAAGTAGCGGTGTCGCTGTATAATATGATTCCATCCTTTGCAACAGCATTTCTTGTGTAACCTGTCTTCGTGTGAATCCGTTTGATTTCGGAATATTCACTATACCATTTCTTACCATTTACTGTTTTGTAGCTACGGATTTTGTAGTAATAGGATTGTCCATTTGTCAAATTATTATCCTTATAGGATGTGGTTGCTTTGTTGGTAATTGTTGCAATCTTTTTGTATTTACCATCTACCGCATCCGAGCGATAAATCTGGTAACCTGAAATACTGGTATCCTTTGTCCAGCTAAGCTGAATATAGTCCGTCGATTTTTTCTTTGCCTTAACGGTTGACATTTGTTGCGGCATAATCTTAAAGGTCAAGGTTTGTGTGCCGAAAAATATACCTTTACCAGTTATAGTGGCAGTGGCGGTGCCGATTTTCTTGTTATCGGTAAAGCTTACGGAGTAGTCCACGCCAGCAACCAACGGCTGATTTTTGTAGGTGGCTTCAATAGCAGGCTGTACCTTCTTGCCTGAGTAGGTTTGGTTGGGAATGGCAGCAATGCTAGCATTTGCGATATCTGTGCCGTAGAAGAAATTCATATCGACTCGTCCGGTGATGCCATCTACAGTGCCACTGCTAGAGTATTGCCAATAATCAAATTTGCCGGTATAGCTTGTCTGTGTTGTGTAATTGGCGAGCCATACAAGATACTGATTGCTGATTTCTTCTGCATTTAAATGATTGTTTAGCATATCAGGATTAGCATATACCATCGGAGTATAGCCTGCTGCCTGAATGGTTTTACAAAATTCCAGACAAATTGCGGTACCTTCCGCTTTGGATAGCTTGGCAGTTTCCAAACGCCCTTTATCAGGCGAGAATTCGAAGTCCAATACCACTGGAAATGTGATGTTGTAATCCTTAATGCGTTCTAATAGATAATTTGCTTCTTCTATGGCTTCTTCTTTTGTAATTGCCTGAGAGAAAATGTATACACCAACCTTCACACCAGCGGCTGTGGCACCTGCAAGGTTTTGACGGAAATAGGCATCTTCAGCAAGCCCGCCTTTGGTGTAGCCACGGTAACCAACGCGAATAAATGCGTATTCGATTCCGGCGGCTTTTACCTTGCTCCAGTCAATCACCTTTTGGTGTTCACTTACATCAATACCGTGAGTGATGGGTCTGTCCGTCATATCACTTCGGTGAGTATAGGTTTCCTTCGTATAAGGACTTGTGGTTGAGCTGCTTCCGATAAATTGAATGCGGCTATTTGCGTTGTTTGTTGATATTTCTTCGGTGTCAGTATTCGCATTTTCAAAAAATTCCACTGGAATATTTGTGCCGGACAAACGCCCTGTGCCAGGGTCGTCATTTCCGGCATAGCTGGTATATCCGCTAAGCATTATAATAATAAATGTGAATAGATACAGAATGAATGGTTTTCTCTTTAATAACATAAAGTATTTCTCCTTTAGATAATCTTGATATACGGTGACGAAATCCATCCTTTATACACCTTGTTGTTTTTCTTGAATTGTACCTTGTACCATTTTACGCCGTACTTTGTTTTGGTTGATAAGATGTTAACCTTGGTGTTTTTCTTGAGTGTTGTAAGCTTTTTCGAGGTAACCATATAAGATTTTCTTACATTTACTTTCTTGGTTTTGACTATCTTACCTTGTTTGGCAATGGTAACCTTGTTGGATGGAACAAATCCCTTGTATGTGATACCATCCGTGGTGTATTTCACATAGTACCAGGTTTTCTTTTTGTATTTGGTGCTATAAATAACGGTTAAAGTTGTATTTTTAGGGACGGTTAACAGTGTGTCAGATTCTACGGAAACAGTAACGTCCACAGTCTGAACTGGTGCAGGTGACGTGGTGCTTTCGGTTGTGGTACTGGCACCATTATCGGTTGTGCCGTTGACTCCACTTGCATCGCCGGAAGCAGTTGCATCGCCGGAAGCAGTTGCATCGCCGGAAGCAGTCGCATCGCCGGAAGCAGTCGCATCGCCGGAAGCAGTTGCATCACCGGAAGCAGTTGCATCACCGGAAGCAGTCGGAGTTTCTGTTTTTCCACCTGTGC
>CAYTOQ010000118.1:4959-7307 GCA_964439445.1 uncultured Clostridium sp.
CCGGAAGCAGTTGCATCACCGGAAGCAGTCGGAGTTTCTGTTTTTCCACCTGTGCTATCATTTGTAGTAGCTTCTGTGGTAGCTTCAGTAGATGACTGTGTGTCGTCTGGAGTAGGAGCGGTAGGCACCACCACAGTTTGAAGTGCGGTTTTTGTGCCAGGAATATAATCGTAGATTGGAAGCTTCGACTTTGCAATTGCGTTTCTGGTATATCCCGTCTTCGTATAAGCGGTGATAACCGGTGAAAAATCACTGTAATAAGTATCCTTGCCCACTGTCTTATAAGTGCGGATTTGGTAATAATAGCATTTTCCTGCTGTAAGTTTTATATTTTTATAGGATGTAGTTTTTTTCTTTTTGATCGTTTTAATCTTTTCAAATGTACCATTTACTTTGGTTGAACGATAAATTTCATACCCTGTGACGCTGGAATTTTTTTGCCAGGAAAGGGTGAGATATTTTGTGGAACGTTTCGTCACCTTAAATGAGTTCGCTGGACTAGGCACGATGTCGAAACAAATGGTACGAACGTTACAATAATTTCCAATACCTGTAATCTTAATTGTGGCAGTTCCCATATTTACATTGTTGCTATAGGCAACCGTGTAGTCTACGTTTTCGACAAGTGGAACGCCGTTGCGCGTAACGGTTACTGTAGGGGTAATTGGACTGCCTGTATAGACTTGGTTTGGAACCTCTGAAAAGGTTGCGGTGGAAATGCTGTTGCCATTTGGAGCGAAGTCGTCCGTTGGTTGTGAATAGTAGAAGTTCATATCTACATATCCTGATATTCCATTTACCTTTCCTTTTTCAGAATATTGCCAGAAATCAAATACACCAGCATAGCTTGTATTCTTTGTATAGTTTGCAAGCCAGATGCGATAACCAGCATTTGTTAACGTGGTTGCATTTATCTGATCCTCTAGCATACTCTTGTTGGCATAAATCATAGGTGTGTAGCCCGCAGCAGCGATTTCATTACAAAATGCCATACATACTTTGGTCGCTTTTGTTTTTGATAGCTTTGCCTTATAAAGACGTCCGCCTAATCCGCTTGTTGTGGATGCATATTCATAATCCATTACCAACGGCATAGTAATCGGATAGTTGCCAATGGCGTCTAGGATGTATTGTGCTTCTTCAATGGCCTCTGCTTCGGTGGTTGCTTGCGAAAACACGTAGACACCGACACGAACACCAGCAGCAATTGCGTTTTGCATGTTGATATCAAAGTAAGGATCTTTTGTCTCGGAGCTTAGGACACCACTTGAACCATATCCACGATATCCCACCTGAATAAATGCGTAATCAATACCATCAGCTTTCACTTTGTTCCAATCAATTTCCGCTTGCCATTTGCTGACGTCAATACCGTGTAAAATCGTTCGTGTATCAAAGCGGTCTTGATGGGTGTATGTAGTCTTGTTGTAAGGACTCTTGGTTTTGGTGCTTCCGAGCCATTGAATGATAGATGTATCATCTGTTTCATAAAAATCCTCAGCGATATAATCGCCAGTGAATCTTCCTTGTCCTGGATCCATTTCGGTCGCGTAAGCTGTATGCTTTGTGGCACCGATACTTAAGCTTATGATAGATAATAACAGTGTGATAATTAAGTGTTTTTTCATTGGTTTCTTTGTAACCCTTATGGGTATCCTTTCCTTATATTATTTTATTTTGATAATTGCGTAACAATATACTTAACGTACATAACTTTTTGACGGTTTTGCAATTACCTGAATTCTGATATAGTAGCTATCTGGTGTGTATTGATAAGTCAATCATAGCTTTTCAAATATCTAGTATAAATAGCTTGAATAAAAAAACTATCTTTATATAATAATATAAATTGTAGTAGAATACCAGTTATAGTAACGAAAAATAAGAATATAACAATTAAAAACAAGAAAACTCTAGAAAAATCATATGAAAATAGTGTGAAAAAAGCGTTTGAAATATATGGAAATCAAGGCTTTATGCGAGATATGACAAAAATATGAAATTTTTTTGAAAAAAATTAAAAAAAATACTTGCATTTTGTTTCTGTATCATATATAATCGTCATTGTTGTTGAGAAAACAGCAAATTAAATATGGGCCGCTAGCTCATTTGGTAGAGCACCTGACTCTTAATCAGGGTGTGCGGGGTTCGAGCCCCCGGCGGCCCACTAACAAAGGAATCGATTTGATGTCTTAGAGCATTGGGTTGGTTCTTTTTTTGTTTAGAATCATTATGTGAATGTCTTAATTGTACTCTATAATTATAAACCAGATTTCCTGAAGTTGAACGTCAGTTAATAAAAATCATAAAATGATAAGAATAGTTCATAGGCAGTTAATTGGATTTCA
>CAYTOQ010000119.1:0-7181 GCA_964439445.1 uncultured Clostridium sp.
GAAGGGAGAAATAGATGGAATCTTTAATAAGTGTTCGGGATATGTATAAGATATATAATCCTGGAGAAAATGAAGTTCGCGCTTTGGACGGTGTGAGCTTGGACATCAGCGAGGGTGAATTTGTGGCGATTGTAGGACAATCGGGTTCAGGAAAATCCACACTGATGAATATGCTAGGCTGTCTGGATGTGCCAACGAGTGGAACGTACATATTGAATGGTAGAGATGTTTCCTGTCTTTCTGACAACGAATTGTCAGAGGTGAGAAATCTGGATATCGGTTTCATTTTTCAGGGCTTTAATCTGATACCGAATCTGAATGCGTTGGAAAATGTAGAGCTTCCGCTCATTTACCGTAATGTGGAAAAGAGTAAGCGGAGAGAGCTGGCAAGGGAAGCCTTGAAAAAGGTCGGCTTGGAAAACCGTATGAAGCATAAGCCGTCAGAGATGTCCGGTGGTCAGCAGCAAAGAGTAGCCATCGCAAGAGCAATCGCGGCGACTCCACCGCTCATTTTGGCAGATGAACCCACTGGTAACTTAGACTCTAAGTCCACGAAGGGTATCATGGCGATTTTAAATGAGCTCAATAAGCAGGGAAACACGATTGTTCTTATCACTCATGATGACGGAATTGCAGAGAACGCCAAGCGTGTGGTGCGTATTTTGGATGGAAAGATTGAATCTGACACAAGAAACGCACAGATGTCAGAAGCGGATTATTATGAAAGAGATATAGAGAGTGAAGTGGAAGAACATTTTGCAGAAGAAACAGAGGAACAGTTAGAGAATGTGTCCGGTGTCATTGGATTAGACCAGTCGGAGGAGTAATACACTTGCTATAGAAGGAATATGTGAAGAAAACAGGTCGTGTAAGGAAATGGAGGACGAAGAAGTGGCAGAGAATATGGAAAATAAGGATTTGAATGTAGCAGAAGACGCAAAGAAAAAGAGCAAGAAGAAACCAAAGGTGTGGTTGATTGTTTTAATTGTTGTGGTTGCTATATTAATGATTGTCGGTGTGGTAAGCCTGGTTAAGAACGTGAGCGCAAGTATGGAAGAGGCTATGGAAATGATGGCTGAGCAAAGCGATGTATTATACGAGGTGGAAAAGGTAGATGTGAAGCAGGAAATCACCACTTCGGGTACCGTAATCGGTTTAGAGCAGATAGCATATACTTCTCCAGTAACAGCAAAGGTGAAGGAGATTCCAGTTGAGGCTGGTCAGATTGTGAAAAAGGGCGACGTATTAATTGTTTATGATTCAACGGATTTGGGTGATAATCTTGCCAAGGTTCAGCTTCAGGCACAGTCGGAGAAAGCAGCCGGTAATGAGGCATATGCAACTGCAAGTAAGGCTGCGGAGAAGGCGAAAGAGTCTAAAGCAAATGTAAAGGATTTGAAAAAGGACATTAAAGAATTAAAGAAGGAAATCGAAGATATCAGTGATGAGTTAGAGACTTATCAGGAGCAACTGACAGAGGCAGAAGCGAATAATGCATTAGAGAAAGAAAAAGCAGCTATTCCGCAGGAGGATGGAAGTACCTATTCACCAAAGCTTACAGATACAACAGAGTTAAAGGCTAAGGTGAAGGAATTGACCAAATCCTTGAATAAGAAAAATGAGAAATTAGCAGAAAAGCAGGCAGAGCTTGCACAGGAAGAGGGAATTGTTACTGCGAATGAAGATGTGGAGGTTTCTGCTAGTACAAAGGCACAAATTAGTGCGTCAAATCAGTTATCAGACATGAATGTGAATGAAGCACAGGAGCAGGTGGATGCGGCAATAGCTGGCATTGTGGCAGAGAACGATGGTATCGTGTTATCTGTTGATATTGTTGAGGGTTCTTATGCGAGTGAAACACAGACGTTGATTACTATGATTAATGCAGATGAGATTGGTGTGGAGTTTTCAATTTCTAAGGATGATTTGACAGCAGTAACGGAAGGACAGAAGGCGCGTGTAGTAATTGCGGATAAAGAATATACAGGAAAGGTAGAATTTGTTAGCCGTGTGGCAACTTTGGATGCAAATGCACTAGGCACAACTACATCTGGAGGAAGCATCAAGGGAAGAATTGTATTGGATAATCCGGATGAGAACATTTTTGTTGGCGTTTCGGCAAAAGCCTACATTTTCATCGGTGAGTCTGCCGGAGCGTTGGCGGTTCCATATTCTGCACTTTGTACAGATGTGGAGGGCGATTATGTATTAGTAGTAAATGATAATAACATTATTGAACGTAAAGATATAACCCTTGGTTTGTATTCTGGTGAGTATTATGAGGTACTAGAGGGTCTGGCTGAAGGTGATAAAGTGATTACAGAGGTGACTAAGGATATGAAACCAGGGGAAGAGTACGTTCCACCTGTGGCTGCAACTGGAATGACTATGTATTAGGAAGCGTATGACAATAGTCAGGAAAGGAGACAGTCATGAGACAATTAGGTGAATATGTAAAAATGGCCATGAAAAACATATGGGCCAATAAAGTACGAACCCTGCTGACCATGCTTGGTATCATCATTGGTATTTCATCTGTTATCTTGATTATTTCCATTGGTAATGGTGCTACAGAAGCATTGACGAGCGAATTAGGGAGTATCGCAAAAGGCCAGATTGGTTTTACTATAATGGACTATCAGGAAAAATATCTGATTACTGAGGACGATATGGAAAAGATTCGTCAGATAGAAGGAGTAAAAGCAGTTTGGACAGAAGATTACTATACAGGAACAATCCAAACGAGAACGGAAGAATTTGATATAAATTACATGGTGACTAATCCATATGGACTAAATACATATAATTATACATATGTTAAGGGTAGATCATATACTGAGCAGGAGGCAGAACTAGGAAAACCACTTTGTGTTATCAGTGAAGATGATGCGATGAAATTGTTTGGCTCTACAAATGTTGTTGGTATGGAGTTGGATGTTACGTTTGATGCTTACTGGGATATGACGCTTACAATTTGTGGTGTGGTGGAATCGAAAGATGATACATTGATTGAATCAGGGTATGGAAATCAATCAGTGACGATCTATATGGCACCTGAGGTGCTTGCTACAACGATAGGATGGGATATGAGCAATTTTATTACAACATTCTATGTTATGAGAGAGGATAATTCGGATACTCAGGCAATTTGTGATTCGGTGATTGACTGCTTGGAGACTGCACATAATTGTAAAGGTAAAAATGTATATTATTATGAAAGCTTTGATGATATTATGGCGACAATTAATTCGGCTATCAATTTGGTTACTGCATTTGTAGCATTTGTGGCATCTATATCCTTGTTGGTAGGTGGTATCGGTGTTATGAATATTATGCTTGTTTCGGTTACAGAGCGAACCAGAGAGATTGGTATTCGTAAGGCATTAGGTGCAAAAACGGGTTCTATTACAGTACAGTTTTTGGCAGAGTCCGCATTTATTACGTTGATTGGTGGACTAATCGGAATCCTTCTTGGTGTTGGTGGTGCGTGGGTAATTGCGAAGGTCATTGGAATGATGGTTCCGACTATGAAATTTGCACCAGCATTAAGTCTTGGTACCATTTTGATTGCATCCTTATTTTCTTCCGGTGTTGGATTGTTTTTTGGAATCTACCCGGCGAGAAAGGCTGCAAAGCTAAGTCCAATCGAGGCACTACGACAGAATTAGTAGCACTTATAAAGTGTTTCAACTGTGTATAACCGCAGGCTATATGATAAAAAGAATGATAGAATTTCGGAAAGTCATACAGATTATGTATGGCTTTTCGGTTATTTATAGGGTATTATAAAATGGAAACTCAATTCTGCGCTTACATATTGTATGACTTAATATGCACACGATTGGTTTTCCATTATCATATAGAGGAATTAGTAAATGAAACGATTTCAGTTAAGTGACCGGGCAAAGTGGATATTAGGGCTTTTGAATAAGATTTGTCTTTTTGGGCTTGCTATGCTCTTTTTTAATTTGGTCAGCATATATATGTCGCAGGAACAGAGTGGGCAAACGCCGGTTATGGATTATGAAGGTTCGGTCAGAGGTGATTATTTAGAAGCAACGGAATTTGCAGATAGTATTGAAGATGCATTAGTACATGGAATTACCTATATGAATGCCTACCAGTGTAAAATTACCGAAGAAATATATCGTATGCGCAACAAGGATTTGCTGGTAGTTTATTATCGGGCTGTTAATGGTAACGAGGAATCATTTGTATATGCCAATTTCAGGGTGTTAGAGAAGGCGGATGGAACCGAACAGTATGGATTTGTCAGTTCTTCTGTAGAAGTGCGCTCGGAACCCTATGATAGTTTGGAAGAAATGCAGGAGTCTTACGAAAAGAGGGATGTAAGAAGTATTCTTGGCTCTAAGATGCATGGGGCGGAATATGAGTTTATCAATATGATTGATGAAAACCAGGATTTGGACAAAGTAAATGATTATTTTATCGGATATGTGGATATTTGTGAGGAACATTTTGCTGATAATGAAGATGTATATACGCTTCGATTTGATGGAAAAGTGCCGGATGATATTGTGGAATATGAATGCTTTGGAAAGAAATATTATTTTTTGTATTTTGAGGATGTGAACAGTACGGGTAATGTGGAAACGGAGCGGTTTACATTTGATACAACAACCCAATTGCAGAATGAGAGTAATCAGACAGTATCTGATGCATCGGATAAAAATATGGATAAAAAGGATTTGGACACCGGACAATCGGTGGAGCCATTATCTTCAGAAGAACAAATCAAAGTGTTTGCGAAAGAGGTTGCGTTGTGGAGTAAGAGCAGTGACCAGACAATATGGTTCACCATTGCAGATATGAATCTGGATAAACAATTGGAGATAATCACAGATTCGATTCAGGGCAGTGGCAGGTTTGCGTATAATACATACCATGTGGTGGGTGCAGATGGAAGCTTGGAAGCTTTGGAGCAGGAGCATCGGTTTGGCTTGTATCTTAGTACCTATTATCCAGAGGAAGATGGAGTGATTACGGTACCAGTTTATCATGATACCATTACCAACCGATATTATTCTATTCAGGGTACAGGTAGTAAAGGTACACCGACCTCATTTCAGTATTCGTTACATAGCATGTGGATTGAGGATGGAAAGGTCAATGAGGAACATTTGGGCAGCAGACTACATGAGACAGAAGAGGATTCTAACGAGAAGACAGTTACCTATGAGGATGCAGAAGACAATGCAATAACGGAAGCAGAATTTGAGGAGCTGGCAGAACAGAAATACTATGATTTATGGGATATGCAAATGGTATGGAAATGGCAAAGAGTACCTCGTGAGGAATTGGCTGCTATGTCGCAGGAAGAAGTAGAAGCTTTATTGTGGGATTGCTATGAAAATTTCAAAATGTTACAGCCACAAGTTGAATAGGTGGTAGGAATTATAAGCAGCGGCATGCTTTCGTAAGAAGTGTGCCGCTGTTTCTTATATCTAAAGAGGGTTTGTATTAGTAAGTCAGAGAAATATCAATTAGTTGCTTAATGAGATTGAAAATTCTCTTCTAAAATCACCTGTCTTGAAAGAGACTTGTATTCCGTTAAGGATTTACACTTCATAATTTTCTTGATTAATTTCTCGGCATTCTTTTCGCCTTTAAAGGATTCGACCAAATAGCACCACCATTCCTTCATTTTATACAGCACATTGATATCCCCTTGGATGTGCTCCTGATATCCAACAAAAACATCATCATGAAATGCGAGAAGGGTTTCCTTTGTAACAGGAGTCTCACCTAGGGCTTCTCCGATGAGTCCTGGGTTTTTTAAAATACCGCGTCCTAACATAACTGTTTCCACATGTGGAAATTGTTCTATAAAATTTGAGTATTGTGCTAGAGAATGTAAATCGCCGTTATAACAAACAGGATATTGGGCATTGTGCATTGCTTCTTTGAATATCTCCAGGTTTGGATGATTCTTGTACTGGTCCTTTTGTAAACGTGGATGGATAATTAATTCCGAAACAGGATACTGATTGTATATTTCTTGAATATTCTTCCATTCTTCTGGGTTTTCCATTCCAATTCGTGTTTTGATGGAAATTGGTAGTGGACATTTGGCATATATACCCTCCAAGAAATGGTCTAGCATATCCAAGTCGGAAAGTAAGCCGGCTCCGCGCTTCTTTGGCACTACCGTTCCGGAAGGACAGCCGAGATTTAAGTTTACCTCTGTGTAACCATATGCTTCTAATTGCTGCACAATTTCTAGAAACACTGCTACGTCATTTGCCATAATCTGTGGTACTACGCACATTCCTTGATTGTGTTCGGGTAATACCTCACATTTTTCTTTGTGGTTTAAACGGCGCTCGGATAAAAAAGGGGTAAAATATTTATCGATATTGTGAAAATGTTTGCTGTATGCATTACGGAAGACAAATCCGGTTAAACTTTGCATTGGGGCTAGATAGTATTGCATGAAAATCTCCTAATATATGTATATAAAATGTACTTATTAAACGTCTGTTTTGGGGGTTGCATTCCTTATAGACAATGCTATTCGATATTGCCTATAAAGTCAAATGGTAAATGTTAAAAAGGCAGTTGTGAGGCAGATGGTATTTGCAGTTGGAGCAACGGATGTAAGGATACCGTCATATGTATGTATAAATACAACATATTGTGGTCATTTATATAGAAGAAATCAATACATGGCAAGTGTCGAAAAAGGTAGAAAATATAAGGGATGAAGCGGCGTTTTTTGTGGCGGATTTTTTTGAGAAAAATGCTTGACAGTGATTATCTACTTGGCTATAATGATATGGTGTGCGTGAATTTTAGAAAATTCGTGCGCCCAAAAATATGACAAACAGGAGGTGAAAACATGCCAACATTTAACCAGTTAGTTAGAAAAGGAAGACAGACTGTAGAGAAGAAGTCTACTGCACCAGCTCTTCAGAAGGGTTTTAACTCTTTGCACAAGAAGCCTACTAACACATCTTCTCCACAGAAGAGAGGTGTTTGTACAGCAGTTAAGACAGCTACTCCTAAGAAACCTAACTCAGCTCTTAGAAAGATTGCCAGAGTACGTTTATCTAACGGTATCGAGGTTACTAGCTACATCCCAGGTGAAGGTCACAACCTTCAGGAGCATAGCGTTGTTCTTATCCGTGGTGGTAGAGTAAAAGACTTACCAGGTACAAGAT
>CAYTOQ010000120.1:0-7029 GCA_964439445.1 uncultured Clostridium sp.
ACCTCTGCTACAACTACTGCTTCTAAGTTTTCCTCTTCACAGTAACCTAACATCTTATCCACATCTGCCTTATCTACAACAACTGCCATTCTCTCCTGAGACTCTGAAATAGCAATTTCTGTACCATTTAGACCAGCATACTTCTTTGGCACCTTATCCAAATCAATCATAAGACCATCTGCCAACTCACCAATCGCTACGCTGACACCACCTGCACCAAAGTCGTTACACTTACGAATAATACTTGCAACTTCTTCTCTGCGGAATAATCTCTGAATCTTTCTCTCTGTTGGAGGGTTACCCTTTTGAACCTCTGAGCCACATGTATCAATGGATGTAGTGGTATGCTTCTTAGAACTTCCAGTTGCACCACCAATACCATCACGTCCGGTCCTACCACCAATCAATACGATTACATTACCTGGATCGGAAGTTAATCTCTTAACATTTTTCTTAGGAGCTGCTGCCACAACTGCACCAATCTCCATACGTTTAGCCACATAATTTGGATGATATACTTCATTGACATGACCTGTAGCCAAACCAATCTGGTTACCATATGAGCTATAACCATGCGCTGCTGTTGTGACAAGCTTTCTCTGTGGAAGCTTTCCTTCCATAGTCTCTGAAAGTGGCTTTGTTGGGTCTGCCGCACCAGTTACACGCATCGCCTGATATACATAAGAACGTCCTGACAATGGATCACGGATACAGCCACCCAAACAGGTTGCAGCGCCACCAAACGGCTCAATCTCTGTTGGGTGATTATGTGTCTCATTCTTAAACTGAATCAAATACATAACCTCTTCGCCATCAACCGTCACAGGAACTTCAATGGAACAAGCATTAATCTCATCGGATACTTCCATCTCCTGAAGCTTGCCCTCTGCACGCAACTTCTTCATCGCCATTAACGCAATATCCATCAAGCATACAAACTTATCGTCTCTATCTTTATACAATACTTCTCTATCTGCCAAATACTGATTATAAGAGTCCTCAATTGGTTTCTTGTAATATCCATCTTCAAAAGTAACATTGGTAAGCTCTGTCGCAAAGGTTGTATGGCGACAGTGGTCAGACCAATATGTGTCCAACACGCGAATCTCTGTCACAGATGGATCTCTATCCTCTTCATTCGCAAAATAATTTTGAATATGTAGAAAATCCTTAAATGTCATAGCAAGACCCAAAGAATTATACAATTCCTGTAATTTGTCTTCTTCCATATCCTTAAATCCAACAAATATATCTACATCAGCCGGATCATCAAACTGCTGAATTAATGTTTCTGGAATACTCTTATCATCCGTTTCTCTTGAATCCACCGGATTGATACAATATGCCTTTACTTTATTAAATTCTTCCTCACTGACCTTACCTGTAATAACATATGTGGTCGCTGTACGAATAACCGGCTCTTCCTTTTCATTTAACAGCTTGATACACTGTTCTGCGGAATCTGCTCTTTGGTCATACTGTCCTGGCAACGCCTCTACTGAAAATACCTTAGCTCCCTCATCCGAAGGAAATGTTGTCTCATACACATAATCTACAGGTGGCTCAGAAAATACCGTTTTCAATGCCTTTTCATAGGTTGTGTCCGATACATTCTCTACATCATATCGAATCAACACCCTTACCTTCTCAATATCCAAATTGAGATATTCTGTGATTTCGTCAAATAATTCCTTTGCTTTTACAGCATATTCAGGCTTTTTCTCAACGTATACTCTCTTTACCTTACTCATATTGTCCTCCTAAAGTGTATCAAATTATAAATTCTCTCCCCTATTCTGCATCAGAAAAACACAGCACATACAGAGAAATCGTTTCACGCCTACTACTATATAATATCTTGTTTATGAAGTCAATCAAGTAAAAGCGGATTTTTATTTTTTACTGACAGAAAAAGAGGTCTTCTAGACGAAAACCTCTTTCCATAATTCATTACATTTCCATAACTTTTTCAATAATTGTCTTCAACTGCTCTGGTTCAAATGGCTTTGACACGAATTCGCTTGCACCATTCTGAACTGCCTCAACCATCTTGGTTTTTTGACCTGCAGCAGTAACCATAATTACCTTTGCGTCCGGATAATCACCCTTAATCTTTTTCAATGCTTCAATACCATCCAACACTGGCATTGTAATGTCCATTGTAACAATATCTGGTTTCAATTCGACATAACGCTCATATCCTTCCTGACCATTCGTTGCCTCTCCAACAACCTCACAGCCAGCGCCTTCTAAAATACCTTTTAAAATCTTTCTCGATGTTCTCGAATCATCTACAACTAAAATTTTTGCCATTTCATATACCTCTTTTATTAAATAATACTAATCTAAAGACCACTTAGATTCTATACATACAATCAAATCAACCTTCTTGTCTTTGATATAGAATGGTACCCTATACATATTACCCTCTGTGTGAATGGTTGTTGGTGTTTCCTTCATAACTGGTGGAAGCATATCTAAAGCGACATCTTCATAACTTAGCTTTGTAGCATACAAACCATTATTACAGTTCAAGAACTCACAGGCAGCATCCAACACATCTAAGTCTACCGTTTCAAACTCTTCCTTTGCGTAAGCTTCTGCAATCTCCTTAATGCCCTCTCCATCACCACAAAAACCAGTGAACAAACGATAGTCGCCATCTAATTCTTGTGCCGCAACATAGGTTGCTGTATAATCATTCAATTTTTCTACCTTCTCAATACGGAAATGACTATTAATGAATCTCACATGATTACGAGCTACCAAAGCAATATAATCTTTCACCATAGGAGACACATCACTATCCTTTGTAAACACAGGAACAATCTTATCAATATCTCCACTCTTAATGGCCTCAACATCTAATGCTGTAAAACGCTCTGCTTTCTTATACGCATTCAGCTCCTTTTGAATCTGTTCCAAATTCAAGATGTTCTTCTCTACTAAGGCTTGAACAAATAATAAATATTCATCACCTTGCTTTTTCAAAAGTGAACCAACTTGATCATCCGTCAAATATCCCTTCTCTACTGCGATATCACCAAAACGACGATCCTGTATCTGCTGAAGCATATTCACCTCATCCGCCTGCTCTTCTGTCATAAATCCTGACTCCACCGCAAGTAATCCCAACTTCACTCTTGCATTCTTGCTATCTGAAATAATAGCATTATACTGTTCATTTGTTAATATGCCCTTATCTTCTAGGTACTTTCCAAAATATACTCCGAACATAATAGCCCCCTTATAAAAAATATCTGTACATTAGTTATGTATAATTCGCAAGTAACATTTTTGCAAAATTACACAATATAAATGTACTCACGCTACTCGTATTATAACACACATTGCCTATAAATAGCAATTTAATTTCGTCGAATTTGTATAATATTACTGTATTTAAAATTTATACATTGAATAATAACTTCCTATTATATATAATTAAGTGGAGATTTTTTATTTCAGAAAGGATATACATATATGTCAATAAAAAAATCACTACAAAGTTCTATCATCTTAATGGCGGTAATTCCTGTCATCTTAATGGCAATTTTAGCTTATGTTGTTGCTGCTACCAAATACGCACAAATTAATATAGAAAACACAAAACTTATAGCACAAGACTATAGCTATGGATTTTCCGCACAGCTAGAAGCACAATTAATCGAAACTTCCGCATTGTCTAATCTAAATGATACCAAAAGCTATTTGTTAGAAAAAGTCAATTCACCTGATATATTACTTAATACATCTTCGACCTATTATACTAATGTCAAGAACACTTTAACCGAACTTGCAAACAACTATAATAATACAGTTAATTACTACATATATGATGTGGATGGTTACCTGGTAATCTCCTCCGCTGACAACGAACCTGCCGATTGGACAGAGGTTATGATGGAAAGTGTCACCTCATATAATGAAACCACATTAATCAGCCACTCTAGCTTTTCAGATGATTCTATTGATATCATTACTCCAATCATCGTCAAGGAACAGACAATTGGATTAATTCGTACCAATATTACAAGAAACTATTTTGGTAATTATCTTTCTACCGACTCTTCAAACATAGGGTTTGTAATTGATAACACAGGAAAAGCAATGTTCGGATATGATATATCTTCTGAGAGTGACCAAACATTTCTTGCAGAATTGCAAAACACTTCCGAAACGGAAAAGAATACAAACAAAAAAGATTCTGTTTTTTCAATAAAACACGAATATAATTACGGCTACGCAGAGCTTAGCGAATATAATTGGACCTATGTAATAAAGCAGAGCACTGACAGTTTTACAAAGATTGTTTCTTCACTTCCATTTATATTTATTATTTTATTAGTATTTGTGGTAATTCTTTCGATTCAAATCAGTCAAGGTTTAGCCGGCAAATATACAGAACCAATCATTGAGTTAAGTGAAAATATGAAAACCGCTGCAGCCGGCGAATTAAATGTGCACTGTGCTATAAGCCGCGATGATGAATTTGGTGAATTATCTGATAGCTTCAATCAAATGATGGATATTATTTCCACAAACTACAATGATGCAATCAATGCCAAAAAAGAAGAGGAAAAGAGCAAACAAGAGCTTCAGTTGCACTACGACATTATGGAAAAGCAAGCATACACAGATACCTTAACAGGATTATACAATCGTGCTGCTTTTTTCAAATATGCGAATGACATTATAACAGATAACCGCATAGGATTAAAAAATCACGCTGTAATTTTTATCGACCTTGATGGTTTCAAGTCAATCAATGATACCTTAGGACACGATTACGGTGATTTATTGTTACAAGCTGTTGCAGATAAATTTTCAGCATTTATTAATGAAGGAGATATTCTAGCACGTAATGGTGGAGACGAATTTGTTATTCTACGAAACCATGTTACTTCTACTGATGAATTAGAACATTTTTTAGATAACTTAATTTCCATTTCTTCTCATCCATTCTTTTTAGAAGACGAAACCGTACACATTTCATTGAGTGCTGGTGTGGCACTCTTCCCACAAAACGGTTTATCTTTAAGCGAGCTTATGAAAAATGCAGATATTGCGATGTATGCTTCAAAGAATAGTGGTAAAAACAACTACACCTTCTTCAGTTCTACTATGGAGGATGAATTAAATCGAAGAAATGATTTAATTGATATATTACGAGAAGCTATCCACAACAAGGATATATATCTACTCTATCAACCACAGGCAGATGCTGCAACTGGTGAAATTATCGGATGTGAAGCCCTAATGCGTTTGAATTCTCCAATTGTTGGATTTGTATCGCCAGATGAGTTCATTCCAGTAGCGGAAGAATGTGGTCTAATTGACGAATTGGGAGAATGGGCATTGCAAGAAGCTTGTCGATTCAATCAGCGTTTGGTTGATGCAGGATTCAAACCAATTCGCATATCCGTTAATGTGTCCACTGCACAACTTCGCGGAGACCGTCTAATAAAAGCAATTGAGAATTTACCAGAAACCACTTCTATGCATTTAGAATACTTGGAAATCGAGTTAACAGAAAGCGTGTTAATGACTAACTTCGAGCATAACCTTGCACTCATTAACCGCCTAAAGGATTTGGGAGTGAAAATTGCATTGGATGACTTTGGAACAGGCTATTCATCCTTTAGTTATTTAACTAAGATACCAATCAATACCTTAAAGATTGACAAATCATTTATTGCAAATATTTGCGAAAACAAAAACGATTCGTATATTGCTGGTACCATCATCAATCTGGCACATCAGCTTGGAATTACAGTAATCGCAGAAGGTGTAGAAACTATCGAGCAACTACGCATTTTACAACATCAAATGTGTGATATATTACAAGGCTACTTCTTTAGTCGTGCAATATCAGAAGATGATTTTATTGAAATGCTAAAATTAAATTCTTAAAAGGAGACCATTTATGAAAGAAAAAAACGACATTATCTACATTGAAGATACCATAACATTATATTTAGACAACAACAAAGAAGTAGAATGCGATATTTTAGCAATCTTTCCAATCAAAGAACAATTCTATATTGCTTTGATGCCGCAGATACCAATTGAAGGTTACGAAGAAGGTGAATACTTCTTATATCGTTACAAATCGGACGGAGAAAATGTAGAACTTACCGATATCGAATCCGATGAAGAATGGGAAGCCGTAGAAGACAAATTCGAAGAGTTATTGGATGAAGAAGAATTCAATTCTATGAAATAACACACACTTCTTTTAATAATTATTATGCAATGAAAAAGCTGCAGATTGAACATCAATTTGCAGCTTTTTCATTTTAATATTTTACAAGCATTATAAATATACCATTTCTTACATCATCCCTGGACCCATAGACTTTAATTGTTCAACCAATTTCAAATCATCCGCTGTAACTCTCATATTCGTACATATCTTCTTTCCATCAGGGGATGTAATAGCCATTTCTATAACACTTCCTTCTCCTACATTCTGTGCCGCTGCCGTAAAAAACATTGGTACCTTAGGATGATTTTTTTTAAATTCATCCAGCATTCCTTTCATTTGCATTAACATCATTGGATTCATACTAATTCCTCCTCTCCTTTTCCTTAATGAAAAGTAAAAAGCTTTGGAAGAACATTCCAAAGCTTCTTTCTTCTTAGCAGGGGATGAGAGAATCGAACTCCCACCAAAGGTTTTGGAGACCCCTATCATACCATTTGACCAATCCCCTATATAATAATAGATTACCATATTTCAGATAATCCTTCAATACTTTTTTCATATACCTTCAGAACTCCATACAAAGATAAACTGCATTTCTTATTCTCTCATCTTGAAACACAACCGAAACAACTCACAGAACCTTGTCTTACCTTGTCGACTTGTAAGCTCAAGCTTCGTCTCCAACTCGCTTTCACTAACTGCCTCGACATGTATACGACTAAACTCAAACTTCGCTTACGCTCGTTTTTGTTAAGTTCTCTTACGAAGTTAAGCCTTCGACCTATTAGTACTTGTCAGCTACATGCATTACTGCACTTCCA
>CAYTOQ010000121.1:0-6948 GCA_964439445.1 uncultured Clostridium sp.
TTTCAGTTAAGGTTTAGTATTTCATTCAACGTATTTGTTGAATTGTTGAATTTAAGCGTTCTAAAGAATATTAGAGGCTCTTAGATTACAAACATAATATATTATACCATTTTTATTTGAGGTTTTTTCTATGGCAAAAGGACAGAATCAGAAATTAAAATTATTGTATTTATTGAAAATTTTATATGAGCATACGGATGATAAACACGGATTAACTATGCCTGAAATTATATCATTACTTAATGAGTATGGTGTATCAGCAGAGCGAAAAAGACTCTATACAGATATTGAAGATTTGTGTCATTTTGGAATAGATGTCATAAAAGAAAGAAGAAATCGAAATTGCTATTATTATATAGGGAATCGTTCTTTCGAATTACCAGAATTAAAATTGTTGGTTGATTCGGTACAAGCATCAAAGTTTATCACTGTCAAGAAATCAAATGAATTAATTAATAAGTTAGAAAGTCTTACTAGTAAGCATGAAGCAAAACAATTACAGCGACAAGTATATGTTGCAGAACGTGTCAAAACAATGAATGAGACCATCTATTATAACGTAGATAAGATACACGAGGCAATTAACGGTAATCATACAATTATGTTTCAATATTTTCAATGGAATGTTGAAAAAGAGATGATATTAAGACACGAGGGCAAAATTTATAATATAAGTCCGTGGGCGCTTACTTGGGCTGAAGAGAATTATTATTTGATTGGATATGATTCAGAGGCAAACCAGATAAAACATTATCGTGTAGACAAGATGCTACATATCGAGATAGGAAAAGAAAGAAGAGCAGGACAAGAATATTTTTCTGAATTTGATATGGCAGTATATTCTAAAAGAATATTTGGAATGTTTGATGGCAAAACAGAAACGGTAAAGCTAGAGTGTGAGAATCGATTTGCTGGAATTATAATTGATCGCTTTGGACAAAACATTCCTATAATGAAAAAGGACGAAAAACATTTCACGGTGAATGTAGATGTGGATGTGAGTGACCATTTTCTTGGATGGGTGATTGCGTTGGGAAACGGTGTGAAAATTGTTAGTCCAGAGGATGTTGTTGAACGGATGAAGAGGATGATTGTGGAGTTGGAAAATGTGTATGGTAAGTAGAAATGTTAATATTAATGATAAAAAGCGAAAGGGGTATTACATATGAGTGAAAATAAGAAATTACTTGCAGATGATTTTATTGGATTATATCCAGTAGCAAAGACGTTACGCTTTGAGTTGAAACCTATCGGAAAGACATTGGAACATATTGAGAAGAATGGAATTATTGATACGGATGTTCAGCGTGCAGAAAGTTATCAAAAAGTAAAAAAGATAATAGACCGATATCACAAGGATTTTATTGAAGTATCATTAAAGGAGATAGAACTTGATTTACTTCAAGAATTTTATGAACTATATTGTAACTCTCGACGCGACGAAGAACAGGAAAAAGAATTTATTACAATTCAAACAAAATTGCGTAAGCAAATCGTCACTAATATGAAAAAACATCCATGTTATAGTAATCTTTTTAAGAAAGAGCTTATTCAGAAGGATTTGGTTCGATTTACATTTGATAATCCAGAAGAACAAGAATTAATTAAAGAGTTTACTAAGTTTACGACTTATTTTTCTGGTTTTAACCAAAATCGAGAAAATATGTATTCTGATGAAGCGAAATCAACGGCGATTGCTTATCGAGTTATTCATCAAAATTTACCGAAATATATCGATAATATGCATATATTTGAGTTGGTAAAAAATAGTGACATTAGTGCAGAATTAGATAATTTGTTATCAGTCTTGCAAACAAAATTTGATATTTTGTCTTTAGATGAATATTTTAAATTGGATGGATTTAACAAAGTAATCTCTCAAAAAGGAATTGATGTATATAATGCAATTTTAGGTGCATTTAGTGAAGAAAAAAATAAAGTAAAAGGTTTGAATGAATATATTAATTTGTATAATCAACAGTTAGGAAAAAATAAAAAAGAGAAAATTCCTAGAATGAAACCTTTGTTTAAGCAGATTCTTAGTGATAGAGAAAGTGTGTCTTTTATTCCGGAACAATTTGATTCAGATCAAGCTGTTTTGGATGCGATTCGCGAGTGTTATGTTCAATTTCAACAAAACATATTTGAAAATGCTGAAATGTCGAATATTGGTGATATTTTTGTTGATATGCAAAGATTTGATTTGAATAAAATCTATATTAAGAATGATAGTTCCATTACAACAATCTCACAGGTGCATTTTAATGATTGGGCATATATATCTAATAAGATTAGTGCATATTATGATGACATGAATTCGTCAAAAGATAAGAATACAGCAAAGTATGTAGAGAATAAGAAAAAAGCATTGAAAAATGTTAAGTTTTACGCAATTGGTGAATTAAATGCAATATTGGATGAAGAAATTAACTCTTTAAAATGTATTGAAAGGTATTTTGAAAATAACGTATTAACTCAATTACAGGTGATTCAAGATAGTTATACATTGTGTGAAACATTGCTGAATAATGCTTATATGGATAAAAAATCTTTATGTAAGAATGATGAAGCAATTTCTAAAATTAAGAATTTACTAGATGCAATTATAGAGTTACAGCATTTGTTAAAACCGTTGCTTGTCGGTCAAGAAGTAGCGGATAAAGATGAAATGTTCTATGCTGAATTTTTGCGTATATGGGAAGGATTAGATGTTATAGTTCCATTATATAATAAGGTACGTAATTATGTTACACGCAAGCCGTATTCTCTTGAAAAAGTGAAATTAAACTTCAGTAAAGATACATTATTAGATGGATGGGATCGTAATAAAGAAAAGGATAATCTTGGTTTAATTTTCCTAAAGGATGGTTTGTATTATTTAGGTATTATGAATCGTAATAGTAATAAAATTATGGTACAAGTTCCTACTGTAAAGACTGATAATGTATATAACAAGATGGAATATAAGTTATTAGCTAATCCGCATATGGATTTTCCGAAAACATTTTTACCTAAGAAAGACAGATATCGATATATGCCAAGTGAAGAGTTGGTGAAAAAATATGATATGGGTACTCATGTAAAAGCAAGTGGTGAAAAGTTTAATTTAAAAGATTGCCATGATTTGATTGATTTCTTTAAACAATGTATTCAACAACATAAAGATTGGTCAAAATTCAATTTTGAGTTTTCGGATACTGCAACATATAAAGATATTAGCTATTTTTATAGGGAGGTAAAGAACCAAGCATATAAAATCACTTTCCAAGATATAGATGCTGCATATATTGATGAATTGGTCGAGAAGGGAGAATTATATTTATTTCAAATATATAACAAGGATTTTTCGCCGTTTAGTAAAGGAACTCCTAACGTACACACATTGTACTGGAAGATGTTGTTTGACCAACATAATTTAGAAAATGTTGTTTACAAATTAAATGGACAAGCAGAAATATTTTATCGGCAAGCAAGTATTAAACCAGAAGATATCATCAAACATAAGGCTAATGTTCCTGTAAAAAATAAAGATCCAAGAAATCAAAAAGAAGAAAGTCTTTTTGAATATGATTTGATTAAGGATAAACGTTTTACCTGTGACAAATTCCAATTTCATGTTCCAATTACAATGAATTTTAAAGCTGATGGTGAGAATTATATGAATCGCCGGGTTAATCAAGCTATTCATGATGCAGGAGATATGCATGTAATTGGAATTGATAGAGGAGAGCGTAATTTGCTTTATCTCACAGTGGTTGATATGAATGGTAATATCAAAAAACAAATGTCTCTAAACGAGATTATTTCTTATAATACAGAAAATGAAAAACATGTTCGTGATTATCATCAACTATTAGATGCAAGAGAAAAGGAAAATTTGTCAGCAAGACAAAATTGGAAAACGATTAACACAATAAAAGAATTAAAAGAAGGCTATCTAAGTCAAGTTATTCATGTTATAGCTGAGTTGATGATAGAATATAATGCTATTGTTGTATTAGAAGATTTGAATTTTGGCTTTATGCGTGGAAGACAGAAAGTCGAAAAACAGGTATATCAGAAGTTTGAAAAAATGTTGATTGATAAATTGAATTACCTTGTAGATAAACATAAAGCAGATGATGAAAATGGTGGATTGTTAAAGGCATATCAATTAACTGCGAAGTTTGAAAGCTTCCAGCGCATAGGAAAACAATCAGGCTTCCTTTATTATATTCCTGCATGGAATACAAGTAAAATGGATCCGACAACAGGCTTTGTAAATTTATTCTATACCAAATATGAATCTATAGAGAAAACAAAAGAGTTTATTTCAAAATTTGATTCTATTACATTTAATGGGCAGAGGTCGTACTTTGAGTTTGGCTTTGATTATAATAACTTTACTTATAAAGCAGAAGGAAGCAAAACAGATTGGACGATTTGCTCTTATGGTACTCGTATAGAAAATTATAGGAACACAGAGAAGAATAATGAATGGGATAGCCGAGTTGTAAATTTAACAAAACAATTTATAACTCTTTTTGAGGAGAAAGACATTTCGTATTTGAGAGATGATTTAAAGGAACAAATACTTGATGTGAAAGATGCGACATTTTATCAAAAATTTATGAAGTTATTTTCGTTAATGGTTCAAATGAGAAATAGTGATAGTAAGACAGGAGAAGATAAGATTGTTTCACCAGTATTAAATAAATATGGTGAATTCTTTGTAACTGGTTCTTCTGATTCAGTTCCTTTGGATGCAGATGCAAATGGAGCATTTAATATTGCCAGAAAGGGATTGTGGGTTGTCGAACAAATTCAACAGACAGATATTGATAAACTAGATAAGTTGAAATTAGCAATATCAAATAAAGAATGGTTGCAATATGCACAGGAGCATACATTATAATGGATGATGCAATTATTATTTCTAATCTAAATGATTTTATATTTTGTCCTGCTTCCATATATTTTCATAATTTGTATGGAAGTAGGAGTACGATTACTTATCAGAATTCCTCACAAATAAATGGCACGAATGCTCATCAGGCTATAGACCAAGGTACATATTCTACAAGAAAAAATGTAATTACAGCTATGGATGTTTATTCTACAAAATATAATCTTGTAGGGAAAATTGATATGTATGATGGTGAGAAAAAACTCTTAGTTGAACGTAAGAGAAAAATTAATGTGATTTATGATGGGTACGTATTTCAATTATATGCACAGTATTTTGCTATGATTGAAATGGGGTATGAAGTCAAACAGTTAAAATTCTATAGTATGGAAGATAATAAGATGTATCCAATTAAACTTCCTAATGAGGATTTTGAGATGTATTCAAAATTTGAACGGGTTATAAAAGATATTAAAAATTTTTCTTTGGATAGTTTTCAGCAAAACAACATTGAAAAATGTAAGAACTGTATATATGAACCAGCATGTGATAGGGGATTGATATGATTGATCAAACGGATTTTGTAAAAAAGCAGATGGTTTTCTTTTTCCCAAGTCAAGGGGATAAAATGACATTTCAAAATGATAATCTTGTTATTAAGGATAAAGAGAAGAAAACCAAGTTTCAAATTACATGTTATCGAATCTTTATCATTTTTATTGTAGGAGATACAACTATAACTACAGGTTTGCTTAGTCGTGCCAATAAATTTGGATTCTCGTTATGTTTAATGAATCGTAATATGAAAATGTATAAATGCATTTCAGCTAGAATGGAAGGAAATACATTTTTACGGAAACGACAGTATGCATATGATGGAATGGAATTAGGTCAATATATTATATTAAATAAAATAAAGAATCAAAGGAAAGCATTAATGAATTTTCGAAAGAAGAGTGAAGCTACAGAAGATGCAATTGAATTATTAGATGATCATATTGAAAAATTAGTTGGAAATTCATTAGAAATGACTTCTATTATGGGAATTGAGGGTTCATCAGCGAGAATTTATTTTTCACAAATGTTTAATAATGTTGAGTGGAAAGGGCGTAAACCACGAATCAAATGTGATTATATAAATGCTTCGTTAGATATTGGTTATACTATTTTGTTTAATATTATTGACGCATTATTGAATGTATATGGATTCGACGAATACTATGGTGTGTTACATAGATGTTTCTATATGCGAAAATCATTAGTATGCGATTTAATGGAACCATTAAGACCAGTTGTTGATTATGCACTCAGAAAAGCAATTAATTTAAATCAAGTCAAAGAAAGTGATTTTAAAGTATATGATAAAAGATATGTTCTTGAATGGAGTAAGTCACCATATTATACGCAAATATTTCTAGATGCGATATTGGACTATAAGCAAGAATTGTTTTTGTATATACAAGGTTATTATAGAGCGTTTATGAAACAGAAAAGTGTAGAAGAATTTCCAATTATATTGTATAAGGGATGATGAGATATGATAATTATAAGCTATGATATTGCAAATGATAAATTGAGAACTCAATTTTCAAAATATTTATGTCGGTTCGGACATAGAATACAATATTCTGTTTTCGAAATAGATAATAGTAATAAATTACTCAAAAATATATTGTGTGAGATAGAAAATCAATTTTCAAAACGCTTCGGAGAAGCAGACAGCGTATATATTTTTAAATTATCAACAAGCTGTCAAGTTACTAGATATGGATATGCGAAACATGAGGAAGAGGATGTCATCATTGTAAAATAAGTATTTGCAAACCGTAGTCTTAATATTTATAATATTAGAAAGGTTACTAAATGATTTGTGAATTTTGTATGTTTTTTAATGATAAAAGAATGGTTATAACTTTATATGTTGTGAAAAATCACGATATAACGGTTTAGTAACCTTTGATAATTTCTACTGTTGTAGATAACTTTCTTTTTGTTCTTAGAGTAAAGTTTAGTAACCTTTGATAATTTCTACTGTTGTAGATCAATTGGTTCAGGATTCTTAT
>CAYTOQ010000122.1:0-6774 GCA_964439445.1 uncultured Clostridium sp.
TGTTCTTGGGTGGAGTCTACCTTATTTAATCCGAGTGTTAATTTACGCTATCGATATAGTGTGATAAGCTTGCATATTTCAGAGGTATCACTTATACTAATCTTTGTGGCAACACTTTGGCAACAAAAAAACAGTAAGCCAGAAAAATGCAGAAAAGTAGAGAGAAAAAACATAAGTAAAACACTCCGAAACTAAACAGAAAGGTTTAGATAGAGAAAGAAACTTATAGAGTTTGAGTAGTACCAACCGGCTTCTTGGTTGGAAGGAAAGTGGGAGAATGTCACTTGGCATTCTCCCTATTTGTCTATGTTTCATGCAATAAATTATTTCTAACTGAATGATAAATTCTTGCAAATTTTCCGTTTGATGGTACTACTTTGGTACTAAGAATTATTTGTTTTCCGAGCTTTTCTTAGCTTTCTCCGCATATGCCAACAATCTTTCCAATAACGTTTTATCATTTCTCGCAGATTGAACCAATACAAATAATTCCGGTTCTTCGCTCTTTGATATAGTTAAAATGGCAGCGTCTTTATCATCTGATATTCCATACAGATAGTCTACAGAACTATGGAAAGTCTGAGCTATAAAACTCACTGTTTGATAGGATGGTTCTCGGTCGCCATTCTCGTATCGTCCGTATCCCATAGCGGACATATTTAATCTGCGGGCAGCTTCTGCCTTGTTAATCCCTAATGATTGTCTTAATAAAATGAGTCGTTCAGGAACAAAATGCATAAAAATCCTCCTCTTGACAATAACCATTGGTTATTATATTATGTAATAACCGACGGTTACATTATACTATCAGATAGTTGAATAATCAAGAGAAAGAAGGTGTAATAGTATGAATGATATTTATGTGTTAAGTGTTGATATGGAAGATAGGAGCGCAGAGGACATTGCCCGAGATGCAGCTACTCGAATTGTAGAATTGTTTGATAGGCTTGTTGAAGAACAGGAGCGACCCCAATCAGGCAATTGATGCTTATTTATCAGAGCAATATAGAGAAGGAGTGACGCGGATATGAAACATTATATTGAAATACAGAAAGTCAGAGAAACAGATGTAACAGTTGATGATACATTGACATTACCCAAGAATACGGATGCATTTAAACCGGGAGACATTATTAGCATTACTGAAAAAATAGATGGAGCTAATTCTAGCATTTATTATGATTCGCAGGAAGATAGATTGAGATGCTTTAGCAGTAGGAATGAGCTTGATTTTAGTAATCAGTTAAGAGGATTTTTACCATTTGTTCAGATGATGGACAAAGAGCCATTTGCAAAATATCCAGAGTATATTTTCTTTGGAGAATGGCTGGTAAAACATTCGGTTATCTATGAGGAAAATAACTATAACAAATGGTATTTGTTTAGTGTATATGATGCGCAAACTGGTCGGTGGTTACCACAAAGTTTTGTAAAAGAATTTGCCGAGGAGTTTGGTTTTCAATATGTGCATGAATTATATTATGGAGAGTTTGTAAGTTGGGAGCATTGTATCGGTTTTGCCAATGTTCCTGCTTATGGAGAGCAACAGGAAGGAATTGTGATTAAGAATCAGACTGCCTTAAATGAAAATCGAGGACCTCACATTTTAAAGTATGTGAATCCGTCGTTTAAGGAAACACAAAGAAGAAATCATAAACAGAAAATGGAAGATCCTAATAAGCTTAAGGAAAAAGCACAAGCAGAGGAATATATTAGAATGATTGTAACAGATGCAAGGGTGATGAAAATGTTTCACAAATTGATTGATGAAGATATCATACCAGAACAATTCGATTTGAAAGATATGAAAATAATAGCTCAGAATTTGCCAAGAAGAGTATATGAAGATTGCGTTAAGGAAGAAATGGAAATTTTACAAAAGGCGGGAGAACATGGTGGGAAGCTATGCAATAAAGTTACAATGGAAATAATAAAGAAAAAGTTAGGGTTGCAGAATGCATAGAATTAAGCATTGTTGATTAACGTACTTAATAAGTGAGGAAAGAGAACTACAAAGGAGGTGGAAAATCATGAATTACTATATCAGCGATTTACATTTATTTGCTAGAAGCCAAGTTGACAACGGAGGTAAGAATTACGATGGACGTCCATACAAGACCTTAGATGAAATGCATACAGATATTCTGACACGTTGGAATAAGAAAATTACCAATGGTGATACAGTGTACTTTTTAGGGGATATAAGCATGCGTGGTCGTAATGATAATTTGATTGCATTGGTTGCACAGATGAAGGGTAGAAAGATACTTGTAAAGGGCAATCATGATGACATATCGGATTATCGATTTAAGCAATTGTTCGCTGAAATTTGTGATTATAAGGAATTGTCTGATTGCTTTGAAGGGAAGAATTATAAAGTAGTACTAAGCCATTATCCAATTTTGATGTGGAATGGTCAGCACAAGGGTAGTATTTTGCTTTATGGGCATACACATCAGACGGTAGAAGATACATTTTTTCAGGAATGTATTCGTACTATGAATGAACGTGAGGATATTTTGCATGAAGGGGAACCGAAGATACATGCAATAAATGTGGGATGCATGTGGCCGTATATGGAGTATGAGCCTAGGAGTTTGAAAGAGTTGCTGGTTGCTAAATCCTATCAAGCAGTTGTATAATAAAATATATATTTTTAAACAAAATAGTTCATAGATATGGTAGGTGATTTGATGGATAAAGATCCTTTTAAAGAGTATATAAAACAATCAGAACCAAGCAAAAGGGATAAAGGATATGCTTGGCATACAGCGATTGGCCTTCAAGCAGTCGATGGATTAAAAACATCTAGATATTTGATTGATACCGCGATAAAAAATATTGAAGGCGATATTTCAATCGACGAAGCACAAGAACTGCTTAATTCTTATTATGAAGAAAATCCAAAATCGGATGATGATGACCGCACAGAAGAGGCAGATAAAGTTGCGGTTAGAATTGCAAAAATCCTATCAGAAAAGGCATTTAGCTTCACACCTAATGAGTATATTTCTATTCATAAGAAATTGTTTGAAGGAATATATGGACATGCGGGGAAAATACGAGATTATAACATTACCAAAAAAGAATGGGTGCTTGATGGAGCAACTGTGCTTTATGGTAGTGCATCGGAACTTCGTGCTACTCTTGACTATGATTTTTCAGAGGAAAAGAAGTTTAGTTATAAGGGTTTGACCATGGATGAAATCATTCATCATCTCGCTTTTTTTGTATCAAGATTGTGGCAGATTCACATTTTTGCAGAAGGAAATACAAGAACTACAGCCGTATTTTTCATTAAATATTTAAGAACACTTGGGTTTGATGCAGCCAATGATATTTTTGCAGAACATGCATGGTATTTTAGAAATGCACTTGTTAGGGCTAATTATAATGATTTGAAAAATGGTATTCATGAGACAACAGAGTATTTGGAATTATTTTTAAGAAATTTGTTGTTGGATGAGGAGAATGAGCTTCATAATCGTTCTATGCATATTAGTGGGCTGTTTGATAAAAAAGTGGACATTCAAAGTGCAAAAGTGGACATTGAAGACGTAAAAGTGGACATTGAAGATGTAAAAGCGGACATTCGACAGAAATTATTATCATTTTCTAGTAAGGTTTCAGCAAAGACAGTAAATCATGCATTAAATATATTTTTAGAGTGTGGAAAAGATGTTTGTTTTGGAAGAACGATGGTAGAAAATATCACAGGGTTAAAAACTTCGGGTGCCTCTAAGTTAATAAAACTTTTGGTGGATAGTAATGTGATTACACCTGTGACTGGGCTAGGAAAGGGAAAATATCGTTTCCGGTAGAGACTTTTATCGTACACTTAATATATTACAATAAGAATCAAGATAGAGATTAATCTATTTTGGTTCTTATTTTTTTGAAAACAAAAGTCAAGTTTACGAATATGAGGAGGTCGGTGAATATGGCATTTTATGATTGGAATCATGATGGCAAGAAGGATTGGCAGGATAATTACATTGAATATAACATTTATAAGCGTTCGACAGGTAATGGGAATCAATCTTATTCGTCTGATGATGGTTCAACATTTATAGCATTTGTTGCGGTTATAATAGGATTGTTAATGATTGGTGGCATTATCAATCTGTGCACTCCAAAGTGTATTGTAGATGGATGTAGTAGTGAAAGAGAAGAAGGAAGCAGCTATTGTTATTACCATAAGAATAGTGCAGTATACAAATATTATCAGAAGCATTCACGCAGTACAGCCTCCTATAACAGTTCAAGTAGCAAGAAGAATGCAAGCACTTCATCAACATCTTCTGCAGCAAGTAGCAGTTCTTCCTATAGCAGTAGCTCGAATCAATCTTCTTATAGTGACACGAAGACATCCAATTCCGGAACATCCTCTTCTAGCAAGAAATCTTCTTACGGTACTGTCGATGATCCATATGATGTGAAAAGTTACTCCGATGCAGAGGATTTCTATTATGACAATTATGATGACTTTTGGGATTATGAGGAAGCAGAAGATTATTATAATGAGTATGGGGAGTAGAGTTTGAAAACTGTGCAATTATTGGTTTTTAGTATTATGTTAAGTATGAAATTACTGAACCATTGTTGTATTTGTAAGATACATTTGATCTTTTATACAGTTATATTATGTCAGTTATAAAATATTATTGGAGGTAATCATGGTTTTATGGACGATACAGCATAAGAGAGCATACAAGAAATTATTAGAAAATGGTGTTATTTACGGTACACCAATGTATATAGCACTCGAAGATTTTAAAGAAGCATATGAGTGGATGGCGGTTCAAATGAGAAAACGTATTGGTAATCCTCCGGAAGGTGCTATATATCCTATATGGGCGTGGTATCAGTGGGAAGGAAAGCGTAAAAGACCGGACATGCGATTTCACGGACGAGGTTGGAGTGAGAAAGGAACACCTATTGTACTTTTAACGCTTGATGTACCGGATAGTTGTGTATTGCTTTCTGACTTTGACTATTGGCATGTTGTTCTGAATAATGGAGAAATTATATTTCCATACAATGAGTTTAAGCACTATTCAAAAGAAGAAAGGGAAAAAAGCTGGGAGAACATATTTGATATAAGTTGTTCATTTGACGGAGATGAGCATTATTTTTTATCTACACAGGCAACTATGTGGGAAATTAAGGCTGAGTGGGTAATAAAGGTTGAACATTTTATTTCGCGGTAGACATTGTGTGTCAATATAATATTATTCTCTTGTTGAAACGAGATATTTGCAATTACATCAATGCAAACGGTTAGATGGAGCGTACAACAGGGGTTACCCCAATATAAACTTGATTAGTGCAGTTGTAAGGCATTTTTATTGTACAATATAAAGAGTATTATTATAACCAGAACAGGGAATGATTCTTGTTCTGGTTGTTTTTTGTTGGAGAAGTAGAAAGGACGGGGTTGTTATGATGGTGGTTGCAAGCAGTGAAGCTTTAAAGAGAAATCGCATTTGTCATAAGATGGAATGCATGTATGCAAAAAGAATTAAACCTGATAATTGGATCGTGATGAGCCTATCACAAGCGGGAAAAAGAAATTACTACGAATGCAAATATTGTGAAGGTCTTAGGGGTGAGATTCGGACAAAACAAGGTCAGCTTGCTTATTACGAAAGAAGAGGGGTGAAATTTACATATTTGGAAAAGCGTAATACTTTGTATATGCAAACAAATGTGGGATTTTGGAAAGTGTTCCAGGATACAAGGGATGGCCGGTATGTGTTATATCACCGGAACAAGTACAATCCGAATATGGAATTTGAATATGCTACGCATGGTGACTTTCATAGACAAAATGATATGAAGAGAACGGAATCGCTTATAAAGATTATTGAATACGTACTTGCACATGATAAAGCGAAAGTAATTATGATGGATGATTATAGAAAGCTTCCGTGTCAAACGAAGAAACAGAAGAAATATTATAAGCAAGCAAAGCATAGAGAACATTCAAGACAGATTCGAAATGTGGATGCGCTGTTTGCACAGCTTGAGGCACAGAATCCGGAGTTGAAGCAAGTGAGTTTTTGCTAGCTCATTATGAGAGTAAATAAATGAGAAAATGTGGAGATACGGAGGTGAAGAGCTATGAAAGAAACGAAAGAGATAAGTATTTTGTTAAACTTATTTCAAATGTGCTTTAACGCATTTGTAATAATCTATATTTTGAAAAATAAAAGAGAAGAACGAGGAATGTAACATGTTATCAAGACTAGTATATTGGATGAAAAAACGCAAGAAAAAGAATTGCAACAGTTGTTGTATGTATTGTCGATTTTATGACGAGTGCAGATTAGACGAAGCATGAAACGAATAAATGCAAGACTAATGAAGGAGGATGATTTTTATGGCAAAGGTATATTTTACACTAGCAGGAGTGAATCACTATTTTGGAAGTGACTTCATGAAAAAGGGTATGGAAGTAAAGCTAACAAAGGAACCGGACAACAAGCATGATAAAGAAGCAATCCGAGTGGAAATGGAAGGATTAGGGAAAGTCGGCTATGTGGCAAATAGCTCATTTACTGTAATGGGAGACAGTATGAGTGCAGGCCGACTCTACGATAAGATTGCTGAAACAGCCAGAGGTAAAGTGGTCTATGTGACATCTGGCGGCGTCCTTTGCAAAGTCTGCAAGAAGGATATGCTTGTCCTTTAAATTTCTCTCGCAATATGGTATTCTATTATTGGTAAATAATGGTTTTACACAAGGGAGGTTAGCACATTGGCGAGAGGAAC
>CAYTOQ010000123.1:0-6551 GCA_964439445.1 uncultured Clostridium sp.
CGAAGCGGCTCTGGAATAGACGACACGTCATTAGCTGTCGCCAGGAACAAAACCTTGCTCAAATCCACGGGTACTTCAAAATAGTGATCTACAAATGCCACATTCTGTTCTCCATCCAACACCTCTAACAGGGCAGAGGACACATCTCCGCGATGATCATTACTTGTTTTATCAATTTCATCCAATAGAATCAAAGGGTTATTCACCTTTGTCTTTGTAATCGCGTTCACAATACGACCAGGCATCGCTCCAATATAAGTTTTTCTATGTCCACGAATCTCTGCCTCATCTCTTACACCACCTAGTGCAATTCTCCCATACTCTTTATTTAAGGCTCTGGCAACAGACTTTGCAATTGAAGTCTTACCCGTACCAGGCGGACCAACCAGACAAAGAATTGGTGCATCCTTTCGTCCACTTAGATTTCTTACAGCAAGATAATCTATAATTCTCTCCTTAATCTTTTCCAAACCATAGTGGTCCTTCTCTAATATATCAATAGCAAGCTTGAGATTGTCATTGTCCTTTCCTTCCACATTCCATGGAAAATCCAAAAGCGTTTCGATATAATTCCGTATTACTGCACTTTCGGATGATGAATAAGATAGGCTTCGAAATCTCTTAATCTCATTTTCCAGCTTATCTCTTACTTCCTTTGGTGGATTCACCTTCTCTAACAGGCTTGCATAACGATCCCCTTCATCTTCGGTATTTTCCTCACCAAGCTCTTTCTTTATTAACTTAATCTGCTCACGCAACACATATTCACGTTGATTCTGGTTGACACAATCCTTTAATTTCTCTCCTATCTCTTCACGAATATTGGTAATTTCAATCTCATTTATTAAAATTGAAATGATCGTTTCCGCACGCATCTCCAAATTAGGTTCTTCTAACACTCGTTGTCTGGCTTCTGTTGGCATAGGAATTGCTTCTGTCGTCAAATCAATTAATAATTCCAAATTTCGAAGCTTCATCAAAGCCGCCAACATCATATCGTTGGTAATCATACGAGCTTTTTTACACTGTTTCAATAAATCCTTGATAATTCGAACATTTGCTGTCTGTTCCGTTTTCGACATGTAATTTTCCTCTTCCATCCAAGAAACCTTTGCTCTATTGTAGTCATCACCCGGAACAATCTCTTCAAAATATGCTCTATGATTTCCCGCTAATAAAACTCTCACATGTCCTTTTTGTAGCTTTAAAACCTGTCGTACTGTTGCCACAGTTCCAACAGAATAAATATGCTTTTCCTCTGTCACTGTGCCTGTAAATGAAGGCTTTGCAGTCACAACAAAAAGACTTGTATTATTTTCTAATGCATAATTTACCGCATTAATCGAATTACTATTTTGTATATCAAAATGAACGGTTGTACCTGGCATCAATACCATATCCCGGAGAATTAACAGCGGAAATGTATTTTCCAATTCATCCTTTTTTCCCATAATTATTCCTCTTTCCTAATCTACTTATCCATTCCTGTAATATAAGGAACCACTCTTTTATAAATCTGTCCTGTCACAACAATATCTAATTAAGTAGGAAATGGAACCTGCAATGCTACAAGTTCCATTTTCACTATCTTCTTCCATTCAAAAAATATATAATTTTTACGAAATCTATGCAATCTCTCCGCTATTCTTCTTCGGATGACGCTTGACAAAGGACTTACGCGGTCTTGGAGAATCTGAATAGACAATTTCCGGTTCTCCAGTTCCCTCAACTGTTTCCTTTGTAATCACACATTTGGTAATCTCGTCATTGGAAGGTATCTCATACATCAAATCATTCACTGACTTTTCGATAATCGAACGAAGACCTCTGGCACCTGTCTTTCTATCCATTGTCTCTTTCGCAATGGCTCTTAATGCCTCTTCCTCAAATTCAAGCTCAACGCCATCCAACTCAAACAGCTTCTTGTACTGCTTACAAATTGCACTCTTTGGCTCCGTCAAAATTCGCATCAACGCCTCTTCATCCAACAAGTCTAATGTAACGGTTACCGGAACACGACCAATAAACTCTGGAATCAAACCATATTTCACGTAATCTGCTGGAGTTACCTGCTTTAACGTCTCACCAACATTCTTATCATTCTTCTCTGCCAACTCAGCACCGAAGCCAATGGATTTCTTACCAATACGATTTTCGATAATCTTTTCCATTCCATCAAATGCGCCACCACAGATAAATAAAATGTTAGTGGTATCAATCTGAATAAATTCCTGATGTGGATGCTTTCTTCCACCCTGCGGAGGTACAGATGCTACTGTTCCTTCAATAATCTTAAGAAGTGCCTGTTGAACACCTTCACCAGAAACATCACGTGTAATGGAAACATTTTCTGATTTCTTTGTAATCTTATCAATCTCATCAATATAAATGATACCATGCTCTGCACGTTCCACATCATAATCAGCCGCCTGAATAATCTTCAAAAGAATATTCTCAACGTCTTCGCCTACATAACCAGCCTCGGTAAGTGCTGTCGCATCTGCAATAGCAAAAGGAACATTCAAAAGCTTTGCTAGTGTTTGCGCAAGATAAGTCTTACCAGAACCAGTAGGACCTACCATAATAATATTACTTTTTTGCAGTTCGACATCAAAATCCTTATCTGCAAGAATACGCTTATAGTGATTGTACACTGCAACAGAAAGTACTTTTTTTGCATCCTCCTGACCGATTACATACTGATCTAAAAATTCTTTAATCTCCTTCGGTTTCAATAAATTAATCTCCGAAGAATCTTCGTAATCCTCTAATTCGTCTTCAATAATCTCAGAACAAACCTCAATACACTCATCGCAAATATAGACATTCTGTCCGGCAATCAGCTTTCTCACCTGATCCTGTGTCTTATTACAAAATGAACAACGTAACGGTTTTCTGTCTTCACCACGACCTGCCATTTCTATACCTCATTCTCTCATTACTTAATTTAATCTAACTATTTTCTTTGAAGCATTGGATTATTTGCTCATTGCATCACGGTTCTCAACAACTACGTCAATCAAACCATATTCCTTTGCTGCTGCTGCACTTAACCAATTATCTCTATCTGTATCTTTCTCGATTACTTCGATTGGTTTACCAGTCTTTTCCGCTAAAATTGTGTTCAATTTACGCTTTGTGTTCAAGATATGTCTTGTAGTGATTTCCATATCACTCGCCTGACTACCGCCTGGCATACCACCCATTGGCTGGTGAATCATAATCTCTGCATTCGGTAACGCCATACGTTTACCAGGTGCACCACCAGCAAGCAAAAATGCTCCCATACTAGCTGCCATACCAACACAGATAGTTGATACATCACATTTGATATAATTCATTGTATCATAGATACCAAATCCAGCAGATACAGAACCACCCGGACTATTGATATATAAATGAATATCTTTTGTTGGGTCTTCTGACTCTAAGAAAAGAAGCTGTGCAATAACAAGACTTGCTGTCACATCATTAACTTCTTCGCCAAGAAAAATAATACGCTCTTTTAATAATCTGGAATAAATGTCATAAGAACGCTCACCGCGACTAGTTTGCTCAATGACATAAGGTACTAAACTCATATGATAACATCCTCCTTTTATACAAGCTAATACATAATCTTTATTACATAATTTCTACTGCATACGTATTATATAATTATACTATATAATCTTTCACTATTCTATGCAAGTAACTGCTCGTTTAATAATCTGCAACAAGAAAGATAGGGCTGCCGGTATGACAGCCCTCATCTATTCTATTATTTCTCTACTGCTGCCTCAACAACAAGATCAACTGCCTTCTGAACTGCAATATCCTTCTTAATAGCATCCTGCTCAGACTCACCAACTAAACCTGTCAACTGCTCAACATCCATCTGATACATCTCAGCCATCTTTTTCAACTCTTCATTTAACTCATCGTCTGAAACCTGAATATCCTCAGCCACTGCAATTGCCTCTAACACAAGACGAGACTTGATTCTTCTTTCTGCCTCTGGAGTAGCTGTTTCCATAAACTTCTCTTTTGTCATACCAGTAAACTGGAAGTACTGCTCAATTGAAAGTCCCTGATAGCTAATCTGCTGTGCAAACTCGTTCATCATCTGCTCCTTTGTTGTCTCAACCATCGGCTCAGGAATATCCATTGTTGCACTCTCAATAATCTTATCGATTACAAGACCTTCCTTTGTATTCTTAGCAGCGCTTTCCTTCTTCGCCTTAAGTGTCTCCTTGATATCTGCCTTGTATTCATCTAACGTATCAAATTCTGAAACCTCTGATGCAAATTCATCATCTAACTCTGGAAGCTCTGTTTCCTTGATACCGTTCAACTTACACTTAAACAATGCTGGCTTACCTGCAAGATCCTCTGCCTGATAATTTTCTGGGAATGTAACATTCACATCAAATTCATCCCCGATATTCTTACCAACAATCTGATCCTCAAATGTATCAATAAATGAGTGAGAACCTAGTGTTAACTGATAGTTCTCTCCCTTTCCACCTTCAAATGCTTCGCCATCAATGAATCCTTCAAAGTCAATTGTTACTTCATCATCCATCTTAGCCGCTCTATCTTCTACTGGAATGTTACGAGCATTCTGCTTTTGTACATTCAAAAGCTCTGCCTGTACATCCTCATCTGTTACTTCTACTTCAACCTTTTCGATTTCAACACCTTTGTAGTCACCCAATGTAACTTCTGGCTTAACTGCTACAGTTGCTGTATAGATAAAATCTTTTCCCTTTTCCATCTGAACTACATCAATCTCAGGACGAGAAACCACATCTAATCCACACTCATCTAATGCGCCCGGATAAGAATTCTCCATACATGTGTTAGCTGCATCCTCATAGAACATCTCTGGACCATATACCTTTTCAATATATGCCTGAGGCACTTTACCCTTACGGAAGCCAGGAATAGAAATCTTATTCTTCTGCTTATTATAAGAATCCTTCATTGCCTCTGTAAACTCAGCCGCAGGCACTGTAATTGTAAGCTTTGCCATATTCTTTTCTAAATTTTCCACTGTTAAACTCATCTTTAACAATTCCTCCTTAAATATATATCATTTTATTCTTTTGCAGTTTTTTAAAATCAAAATTATGCTAATATGTAGCATTCTTCTGCACAAATCAATCAATTATACCACGCAACACATAAGAATGTCTAGTGAAATATGCAAAAAAGCCGTCATCCACTTTTTATGATAAAAAGTAAATGACGACTCTCTGTTTTAATATGCAATTATATTACATATAGCAGTTTTTCCGCCTAGAATTGTTGTAACCTATTCTAATTAAGAATAATTACTTACCAGACATCTGGTTCATCTGAGCTTCAACTAACTTCTTTGTCATCTGACCACCAACAGAACCTGTCTCTCTTGAAGTTAAGTCACCATTGTAACCATTCTTTAAGTTAACACCTACTTCAGATGCACACTCCATTTTGAATCTGTTCATAGCTTCTGACTTCTTGCTTGAATTGTTTGAATTGTTAGACATAACAGTTCCCTCCAAATAATATTTTATTAAGACATCTTGTTGTCTTGATTATATTATTTGCAGGGAACATAATTTTATAATGGTAAATTATTGTAAATCTTCTCGTTGCTTTTTGCGAATCAAAACAATACCCGTGACAGAAATAAGCATTATACCAAACATCAATGTAATTGGTGTCGCATCCCCTGTCTTAGCAGAACCAGAGCTTCTTAACGAACCTACTGATGACTTATTATCTGAATCACCCTTGTCAGATTCTTTATCGTCAGCCTCTACCTCTTCATTATCAGTTGCATTATATATCGCACCATCTGCAGAAGGAGCAAGACTACCATCCTGAATCGCTTCCGTTGTAGTAGGTTCTTCTTCCACCGGATCTGGATCATATAACAAAGCATATGTTGAGAAGTAGCCCGTCTTAAACGTATAAGTAGCAGAACTACTATCTATATCCTTACGATAAGAACCATCATACGAACCATCATCTAAATGTGTTCTTACTACAATCAAACCGCTCTTCGTCGCTAAATCTCCTAATGGAACTGTAATAATCAACTCATCACCATTACCGATTTTATGAACCTGAACCTTTTTGATTAGATTACCATTTTCATCACGCACATACTTATAAATTGTCAAATCAATATATGCACCAATTAGCTTTCCTGTCGCTTCATCCACTGCATAGATTGCAGCATCTACCTCAGTTGGAACAACCTTAACAATACTAGCTGTCAGCTTAAATTCAACAGAACCACCATTCTCAATAACAGCTCTATCTTCATCGTCATAGTTGTAAGAATCCTCATCAAATAATACGTCCTCCATATTACTAACTGTAACATTTGGTGTTTCCGCACCATTGATTTCTATAGATGTCGATTTTCCAGACAATTTGATTACCAAATCGCCTTCCGGATAGATAACTCTTCCATCCTGAATGACAATACCTGCTGAATTCGTATATTCGTTATCAGAAGCAACAATTGTGTATGTTCCATCTGACACGTTATCAAAACTGAACTCTGTGCTGTCATT
>CAYTOQ010000124.1:0-4429 GCA_964439445.1 uncultured Clostridium sp.
GACAGGCCTGCCCTCAGTCCTTCTTGACATTTTGTGGGAATCTTGTCAAAATAGAATAGAACATAATATGAACATTGTTGATATGTCAAACTTGATATTATGTTAACCAATAGAGTGTTATTGAAGTACAAGAAAATATAGAGAAATCAAAGTAAGAATATGAAGAGTACAAAGAATAGAAACTATAACAGAATATTTCAAATCTTAAATATTGCAGAATGTGTGGCAGGATTATTTTGTGTCATATATTATTTTATGTGCATTTTTGCTGCGGGAAGCGGGATACCAACCATTTATGTATGGCCAGTGTTAGGTATTCTGCTTTTTTTGAAGGTGGGAATCACATGGATTGTCTGGCGGAAGGATAAGAAGCGATTGATAGCAGTATCCAAAGGGTTTGATGTGCTGATTATAGTGTTTGCAATTACATTCTTGAGTTTTGCAATTTTTGTGGTGAATGGAATGAAGGAACAGGCGGTGCCTAATTGTGATTATGTCATAGTACTTGGAACAACTGTAAATGGTACAGAGCCTTCGGAAATTCTGCAAAAGCGAATTGATAAAGCCTATGAATATCTGCTAGAAAATCCAGAAACTAAGGTGATTGGCACAGGAGGAAAGGGTGACGCAGAGACCATCAGCGAGGGTGAGTGCATTGCAAGAGAGCTAGAAGGTATGGGAATAGCTTCTGAGCGAATTCAATATGAAGGAAAATCCAAGACAACTGTAGAGAATATGAAGTTTGCAACAGAACTGTTCGGAGAGGAAACGAAGAGTGTTGCGGTGGTGAGTAATGGGTTTCATATTTCCCGTTCTAAGCTCATTTTATCTAACTTTACAGATGCAAAGGTTTACGGTATTGTAGCCACAGGCGGTGGTGTTACTACGTTACATTACACACTAAGAGAGTATATTGTTTTTATTGTAGATATTGTATTAGGAAATTATAGTTTGTGAAATTAAATAATAATTGTAGCATTTTTGTGTGATTGAATTTAGAATATAGCAATTGATAAAGTTATTCTATACTTAATAAAAATTTTATTTTCTTTTGACTTGCTGTTATTAAATATAGTTGATATAGTATATAGAGAATTTGTTTTACATTGAAAAGAAAAATGGTAGATGATTGTGTTAGTTCAGCGATGAATAACACAATTGTGTATTAATGAGAGGTACGATATGGAATATAGAACACAGATAGTTTCGTTAGCAGTGATTTTAACAATTTTATTTAATTTCTTTCGAAATAAACGGATGCCGTTTTTATCTACTAAGCTTTTTGCAGCATTTATTTCTTTAGCGGGTATGAATGTGGTATTTGAGTTGTTTTCGCTCTATACCTTGTTTCACATGGAGCAGTTTTCACCATGGTTGAATCGCTTGGCGCATCAGCTTTATATTGGTTCCGTGGATCTGACAATTTTCTTTCTCTACCTGTATGTAGATGTGAAAGAACGAGAGCAGAAACGTTACAATTGGAAGGAATTTCTATTTCGTATACTGCCTATGTTGCTAGCTTTAGTGATGGTTTTATTCGGACGCTTAGAATACTATGTAGGACCGGATGGAGCGTATTCCTATGGTCCTATGGCAATGACGATATATTTATCGGTTATAATTTATCTATGTTGGATTGTTCGCCAATTGTTCTCTCGTAAGAGTTGCTTTGTATCACATGAGAGAAGCACTGTTCTCATGGGAATTACAGTGTGGGCAGTTGTTGCAATCATCCAATTCCTCAATCCTACTTTGTTGCTTTCGTCTATGGCATTTGCCTTGATGACGTTGTTTGTGTATATATCCATGGAAAATCCGAGAGAGTATATGGATTGTGATATGGAGAGCGTATTTAGTCAAAAGGCATATAATTTAGTGGTAACAGAGGCATTAGAATCAAAACAGAAGTTTTGGATTGTAAATGTTGCTTTGATGAACGAGCGTCTGGTGCGTACCACCTATGGGAATTCGGAGCTGGCGCACATTTTAGAACACATTGCAAGAGCGATGTCCCGTTACACCAAGGAGGATGCGTATCACAGTCATCGACAGATGGTTGCGGTAATATTGAAGGATAAGAGGGCCTGTGAGCAGCTTTTGCTAGAGGGGCTTGTGGAGGAAATTCAAAAAGAGCTAGTGGTAGACCACGAAATGGTTGATTTACGGCTGAGTGTATTGGAGTGTCCAACCTACGCAACCACGTATTTAGAAGTGGAAAATGTTATGGATTTTGTCAACGGTAACCGGTTTGATGCAAACGGAAGAAAACAGTTTGTTGTCAATCAGGATATGGTGGAAAAATACCAGTATTATGAGACTGTGGAGCAGATAGTGCAAAAGGCAATCAAAGAGGACGGATTAGAGGTCTTTTATCAGCCAATCTATTCGACAAAAAAGCAGAGGTTTGTATCAGCGGAAGCGTTGGTTCGTCTCAAGGATAAAGAGACAGTGGGATTTATTTCACCAGAGCTATTTATTCCGATTGCGGAGAGAAGAGGCTATATTAATGAATTAGGTCAGATAATCTTTGAAAAGGTTTGTAAGTTCTATAAAGAGCGGAACTTGCAGGAGCTGGGGATTGAGTACATAGAGGTGAATCTTTCTGGTAAACAGATTGTGGATAAGCATTTACCAGAGCAGCTTTTGAATTGTATGAACAAATATGAACTTTCGCCTGCATGTATCAACCTTGAAATTACAGAAACAGCAGCGGTAAATGCAGAAGATATACTTACACAGAATATGCAATGCTTACAGAATGCGGGTTTTGGATTTTCTATGGACGATTTTGGTACAGGATATTCGAATCTTTCGAAGATGGCAGATGTAGGATTTGACTTAATCAAGTTAGATAAGAGTTTGATTTGGCCTTGCTTTGAAGAGAATAATGAAGGTGCCAATGTGATTCTTAATTCCTGTGTGGATATGATTCACCGCTTAGGTCGTCATATTGTAGCAGAAGGTGTGGAAACGAAGGAACAGGTGGATTTGCTTACGAATAAAGGCGTGGCTTATCTACAAGGCTACTATTTTTCGAGACCGTTGCCGGAAGAACAGTATCTTGAGTTTATGAAAAAAGCAATCGAATAATAAAAAGATGAAAAATACTACTCAAGCTGGGTAGTATTTTTTTTGTAATAATTTCCTCTAAAGAAATCAGCAGATATGGGTTAAAATGAATAGAGAATAGAGATTCTAAATGTAGGGCAAGAATGAGGAGATGCAAATTTGAATATGTGGTTCGTTCAATTAAAAAAAGAGAATAAAATAATTTGGTTAAATTCAATCAAAATCATACTTGCGGCGGCAAGTGCCATTATGATAGCACAATCATTAAATCTGAATTATGTGATTTCGGCGGGGATTGTGGCGATTCTTACGATTCAGCCAACAAAAAAAGAAACTATTGATACAGCACTCAATCGATTTTACGCATTTATAGTTTCGTTATTAATTGCATATCTATGTTTCTTATTATTTGGTTTTCAAATCACAGGTTTTTTGGTTTATCTTGCATTTTATGTGATTATATGTCATCTCTTGCATTGGTATTATGCCATGACCATGAATGCGGTGCTGATTTCGCATTTTGTCTCCTATGGCGTAATGAATGCAGAAACCATTATCAATGAAATACTAATCTTTGTGATTGGTGTTGGAACAGGAGTGATTGCGAATCTGCATTTGCGCAAAAAGGTGGATTACATTGAAGAATTAAAGCAGGAAGCGGATGAACAGATTATAAGAATTTTACAACGAATGTCGGAGCGAATCCTCAATGTGGATATGACAGATTACAATGCAGATTGTTTTATGGAATTGAAAAAGCATATTCGAAAAGCCAAGAATCTGGCAGAAGAAAACTATCTGAACCAGTTTAATAAAAATGACAGATATGACATCGAATATATTATGATGCGTGACAGACAGTGTCAGGTGCTGTATGAGATGTACAAAAATGTGAGAAAGCTGAACAGTCAGCCCAACACAGCCAAGGCAATCTCTCATTTTATGCAGGTGATGGCGACGGATTTTCATAGGGATAACGACGGAATTCATTTGATGAAGCAGTTTCGGGAAATGGATGTTTATATGAAAAGCAGACCATTGCCTACAAAGCGAAAGGAGTTTGAGGACCGGGCAAGACTGTTCGTATTAATGAGGAATATTGAGGAATTCATACAGATTAAGGTGGATTTTTCCGTGAAATATGGAGATATATTGAAATAAATATACTTTTTCACTATTTGGATGTTGAAATAATGGTACTTTTTGATATAATGCGTGAAAAAGCTTGTAGCAATAGATGAATGCTGATACAGTATAGAAAATAGAAGTTAAAGTGAAAATAACGAATTTGCGGAAAAACGCCAAAATGAAATTGACGAATTTGCGGGAAAATGCCAAAATGAAATTGACGAATTTGCGG
>CAYTOQ010000124.1:4529-6496 GCA_964439445.1 uncultured Clostridium sp.
TGCCAAAATGAAATTGACGAATTTGCGGGAAAATGCCAAAATGAAATTGACGAATTTGCGGAAAATTGCCAAAATGAAATTGACGAATTTGTGGGAAAATGCTAGTATGAAAATAACTAATTTGCGGAAAGGTGGAAAAATCAATGTTTCAGAGAAAGATATATAGTAAACTTTTGGAATGGAAACAAGTGTCTGATGGTCAAACGGCATTAATGATAGAGGGTCCTAGAAGAGTTGGCAAATCAACTGTGGCAGAAGCATTTGCAAAACAAGAATACAAAAGTTATATTTTAATTGATTTTTCGAAGGCTTCAAAGGAAGTGAAAACATTATTTGATGATCTTTCAGATTTGAATTATATATTTCTTCGGTTACAATTGATTTATAATACGGATTTACATGAACGTAAGTCAGTTATTATTTTTGACGAGGTTCAGTTGTGTCCAATGGCAAGACAGGCAATCAAGCATCTGGTGAAGGATCATAGGTATGATTATATTGAAACGGGTTCGCTAATTTCCATAAAGAAAAATATCAAAGATATATTGATTCCAAGTGAAGAACGTAAGATTAGTATGTTTCCGATGGATTATGAGGAATTTCTGTGGGCACTTGGCAATACTTCAACGTCGAACCTTCTAGAGGAAGTCGTCGAAAAGAGAATTTCATTAGGTGATGGAACTCATAGAAAACTTATGCGGGATTTTCGTTTGTATATGTTAGTGGGTGGCATGCCACAGGCAGTTGATACGTATATTAAAACGAATAATTTCCGAGAAGTAGATGGGATGAAAAGAGATATATTACAATTATATGCAGATGATTTTAGAAAAATCGATGCATCTGGAAGGATATCTTTGCTATTTGACGCAATTCCAGCGCAGCTTAATACAAATGCATCACGTTATCAGGTATCAAGTGTATTGAGTGGAGAACGAGCAGACACGATTCTAGAACTGGTTGCAAATATGGTGGATTCAAAAACTGTTCATATAGCATATCACGCAAATGATCCTAATGTAGGTATGTCATTTGCAAAAGATTTAAGAAGATTCAAACTGTTTTTGGCAGATACTGGCTTGTTTACTACACTGATTTTCAAAGATAAGGAGTTTACCGAGAATATTATATATGAAAAGCTGTTGAGTGATAAGTTGGATGCCAATCTTGGATATCTCTATGAAAATGTTGTGGCACAGATATTGGCTACAAATGGACATGCCTTATTTTATTATACGTTTTTTAATGAAGCATCAAAACATAATTATGAAATTGATTTTTTGCTTTCTAAGAAGAATAAAATATGTCCGATAGAGGTTAAGTCTTCTGGATATAATACACATAAATCCTTGGATATGTTTTCAGAGAGATATTCAAGTCGTATATTAGAGAAATATATAGTATATACAAAGGATTTAAAGAAGGATTCAGATATCTTGATGATGCCAGTATATATGTTACCTTTTCTTAAATAAATATAAAGTACGAAATTAAGGGTGCAATCTATATGAGCAAAAAAGGAAGATACTGACAAGTCATAATGCTTGTAAGGGATCTTCTTTTTTGGTTTTCCTTTGTCAGACACTGAATCAGTTTAAGTAGTCGGTTTTCACTTTCATTAGCTGAATTTGGAGTAAAATTCAGGTGTTAAATGTGGGAGGTTAAAATCCCTGGATTTCTTGACAAAATATCCCTATATGGTTACAATATATAAGTTAAAAATTATGTTGTGAAACAAGCGCAGAATGTGGCGGAATAATATCATTATTAACAAGTAATGAAGAATGTAAAAAATGAGGGCGAAGCCCAATGATAATAGGAGGAGAAACGATGGCAACAGCATATAATCACAAGCTGATTGAAGGCAAATGGCGTAAGAATTGGGAAGCAAACCCAATCAACGTAAATGATGGTAAGAAACCAAAGTATTACTGTTTGGATATGTTCCCATATCCATCAGGTAACGG
>CAYTOQ010000125.1:0-4077 GCA_964439445.1 uncultured Clostridium sp.
CAAATGGATTTTCATGCAAGCATGAATCCACTTGGCTCATTGTTAACACAAAAAGAGGATACATTATGCATCCCCTTTCCTTCAAGACTAGTTCTCTGTAATTACAATCTCATGTATCGTTACATTCTTATCTTTATCAATCCCAAATGCCTTCAAAACAGGGTTCTCTCTCTCCTGTAACGAAAGAATCAGATATTCAATAGAGGAATCATACGCCAGACGTTTATCCTCCTCAGATGGTCTCGATGGTGATTCTGGATGAGAATGAAAATTACCAATAATATTCACACCGTTTGCCCTGGCATCCTTCAATGCTGCAAGCTGCTCCTTGGGATCCATGGAAAAATGTTCATTACTGGCATCAATATTGGTCAGCAGATATACCTTAGTGACCGTTTTCACATCCCCTTCTACTGTACCTGCCAAAAGACCGCAGGCCTCATTTGGCAAGCCCTGCTCACAATGTGCAAGCATTTTATCATAATCGCTTTTTTTCAAATTCAGTGTTATGCTCATACTCTACTCCGTTCTACTAGATTAATGCTTAAGATCACATTCTGCCTGCTCATAATCAATCAACTTTGTAATGGTTGGATGATCGCCACAGATTGCACAGTTGCAATTTTTCGGAAGCTTAATTGTATGGAAATCCATTTTCAATGCATCATAGGTAAGGAGTTTGCCATTTAGCAAGTCACCCTGACCGATGATATATTTCACAGCCTCCATAGCCTGAAGACTTCCAATCACTCCACCCATTGCACCAATAACACCCGCCTGCTTACAGGTTGGAACTGCATCCTTTGGTGGCGGATTCTTGAACACACAACGATAACACGGACCCTCTCCTGGCACATATGTCATCAACTGACCCTTGAAACGAATGATACCAGCGTGAGAAAATGGTTTTCCTGCCATTACACAGGCATCATTAATCAAAAACTTCGCCGGGAAGTTATCTGTTCCATCAATAATAAAATCATAATCTTTAATCAAATCTAAGATATTACTAGAATCCACGAAGGTCCGATATGTATTAACTGTTATATCCGGATTAATTGCCTTCATGGTCTCGGCAGCGGATTTCACCTTTGCCTTACCAACATCATCCGTTGTATGAATGACCTGTCTTTGAAGATTACTTAAATCCACTTCATCCGCATCCACAATACCGATGGTTCCAACACCTGCCGCTGCCAAATATAATCCCGCAGGAGCACCTAATCCACCTGCACCAATAATCAGCACCTTGGCATTTAATAATTTTTTCTGTCCCTTCACACCCACTTCCTTCAAGATGATGTGACGGGAATAACGCTCTAGCTGTTCGTTTGTAAAAGCCATTATCTAGCGCCTCCTCCCATGAAATACAAGAACTCTACTACATCACCTTCCTGAATGATGGTAGATGGGAAATTATCTCTTTCCACAAAGTCATCATTAATTGTTACAGTTACATATTCTGCATTTTCAATATCTTCCTTCTCAATCAAGGCTGTCAAAGTAATTCCCTCTTCATATTCTTTCTTATTACCTGCTACTGTAATTGTCATTGTTATTCTTCCTTTCTATTAAACATATTCTTGATATTCCACTTTACATATTAACTGTGGTTAAAAAAGCATTTCAATTCTTTTCTTATATTGATATGCTTTTATCTTGCTTATACATTGCCCTCTAACAGCTTCACAATATCTTCTTTTCCTGCCGCACCGGTTAATCGATTCTTCTCTTCTCCATTTACAAGAACAACCAAAGTAGGTGCAGCCATTACGTTATACTGCTCTGCCAGCTTCTCGTCATAATTCACATTGACCTTATACACATGAATTGTATCCTCATATTCATCCTCAATGTCTCCTAGTACTCCAGCCATTCTCTTGCATGGAATACAGGTATCCGAGTAGAAATCCAGCAAAACTGGCTTATCGGCCTGCAAAACCTTTTCAGCAAAATTATCCTGATTCACTCTAAGTGCCATCTTCTTTCCCTTTCCTAATCCTCTACCTTTCTTACGATGAGCGTGTAGGTTCCATCCTCATTATCATTCAGCTTCAAAATCTGATGTCCCTCTTCTTTGATACTTCTCGGTACATTCTGTACCGGCTCTCCATCATTCATGCGAACCGCAAGAATCTGTCCATCATCCAATTCCTCTAACGCCACCTTTGCTTTTACAAAAGTGACCGGACATACCACATCCGTAATATCTACTGTTTCATCAATGTTAATATCAGCCATCATATGCCTCCTTTAATACTTCATAAAATTTATCTTTTCCAACGCGATCAATGGTAAATTTGAATCGTTCGCCCGGATTTGCATAATCATCAAAAAACTGGATTGCTGCATCCGTTACCCGGAATAGCTGCTCCTCTGTTGTAATTAATGGCAAAGGATATTCGCCCTTGCTGATGGTATTACCAAAGGTTCCTCCAAAAGAAACCAGATACGCTGCAGTTGCATCCCATGCATCCGTCGGACAGGACTTCACACAACGTCCGCAATAGTTACATTTATCATAATCCACTTTAACCACTCCATCTTCAATGGTAATCGCACCTTCTCGGCAGACCTTAGCACAAAGACCACAATTGATACACGCTTCCTGCTTCCATTTCACATCTAAGGCACCCTTGATTCCTACATCATTTTCTTCTGCCTTTAGACAATTGTTGCGACATCCGGTTACACCGAATTTGAATTTGTGTGGAAGCTCTCTTCCGAAATAACGTTCATCTAACTTCTTTGCAATATCATAGGTGTCAATGTTACCACTTGGACATATCTCGCTACCCTGACAGGCAGTTACCGTACGCACTCTTGGTCCACATACTCCCGGCTTGCATCCGCCCTCTGCCAAAGAATCCTTTACCTCTTCCACATCCGCAAGCTTGATAAATGGAATTTCCACGCCCTGACGGGATGTCAAATGCACATGTCCATCACCATATTTTTCTGCCACTTCTGCAATTTTCTTCAAATTTTCTACTGTTAATGTTCCACCAACCACAGCTAGACGCAGGGAAAAATTATCCTTCTGCTTCTGTCTCATAAAACCGCCTTTTTTCAGTGTATCGTAATCTACTTTTGCCATACTTATCTCTCTCCCTCTATAGCGTTTTTAAAATCATGTTTCAAATCTTCAATATCTTCAATTCCAACACTAATACGAATCAAGTCATCATAAACACCGGATTGAAGTTGTTCCTCTTCCGACAAATGCACCGCAATGGTGGATGCCGGATGAATCACCAATGTCTTGGTATCTCCTATATTGGATAAAATAAATGGTATCTTCAGTGCGTTAATAATACGGAATGCCCTATCCTTACTACCGGTTCTTATTGTCACAATCGCACCAAATCTTCCATTCAACTGCTCTTTCGCCAATTCATGATATGGATTATCAGAAAGTCCGGGATAATTCACCGTAATTCCTGCATCCAACCCATTCAAAAACTCTGCCAGCTCCAGAGCATTAGAACATTGTCGCTCCATACGAAGTCCTAATGTTTCTAACCCCAGATTATTCAGAAAAGCATTCTGTGGTGAGAGACAAGCTCCTGTGTTTCGAAACAAACCATTCCGAAGCTTTGCTATGTATCCCATCGGCCCATATTTTTTATAAGGCTTCATTCCCGGGTAACGCTCTTCATCCCACTTAAATTTACCTCCATAGGTCAGAATTCCACTGATTGCATCGCTGTTACCATTTATGTACTTGGATGATGAATTCACCACCACATCAGCCCCTAGGGTAAGTGGTTTTACCAAATAAGGTGTCGCCACCGTATTATCTACAATGAACGGAAGATTGTTCCTGTGTGCCATCTCAGCCACAGCAGCAATATCTGTTACATCCAGTTTTGGATTACCAATTGTTTCTGCAAAAATCACTCTAGTCTTATCCGTGATTAATGCTTCATACCCTTGGGGTGTATTATCTTTAACATACTTTGTAGTAATTCCAAAGGCTTCCAAGTCATCGAAGAGCTCTACCGTTCCTCCGTAGAGTCCTGCTGCTGCCACAATCTCATCTCCCGAACAGAGTATATTCATAAATGCATTGAAAAG
>CAYTOQ010000125.1:4177-6424 GCA_964439445.1 uncultured Clostridium sp.
CCGTGCAAAAGGGTCGTATTAAAACCAAATTCTGCCATATCAAATTCTCCAATCCTGTTAGTGTTTTATTTTCCGTAAAGAGATGTAGAAAGATAACGCTCTCCACCATCCGGTAATAATACCACTATGTTCTTTCCTTTGTTCTCAGGTCTTTTCGCAAGTCTAATTGCCGCATCCAAAGCTGCTCCTGATGAAATGCCTACTAAAAGTCCATCCGACTTTGCGACCTCTCTTGAGCGTTCAAAGGCATCTGCGTTGTCTACCTTGATAATCTCATCCACAATGTCCAAGTTCATAACCTTCGGAACAAACCCTGCTCCGATTCCCTGAATCGCATGAGGGCCAGGTTTTCCTCCAGATAATACTGGCGAAGAAGCCGGTTCCACTGCAATTATTTTCACATCCGGATTCTTCTCTTTGAGCTTACTTCCTGTTCCCGTTATCGTTCCTCCAGTTCCCACCGCTGACACAAAGAAATCAATCTTCCCTTCGGTATCGCGCCAAATTTCTTCGGCTGTGGTTCTACGATGTATTTCCGGATTCGCTTCATTCTCAAACTGCTGTAAAATTACAGCATTACCATACTCTTCTTTCAACGCATGTGCTTTGGCAATCGCACCCTTCATTCCTTCATACCCAGGTGTCAAAACAATCTCTGCTCCTAGTGCAGATACTATCTTTCTTCTTTCTAAGCTCATAGTCTCAGGCATTGTAAGGATTAAATGAAGTCCTCTGCTTGCTGCTGCAAATGCCAGACCGATTCCGGTATTACCGCTAGTTGGCTCAATAAGGATTGTGTCCTCGTTAATTCTACCTTCCTTAATTCCATGCTCAATCATCGCATTGGCAACTCTGTCTTTGACACTTCCTAACGGATTAAAATACTCCAGCTTCACAATAATATTAGCATCTAGCTCCTGTACTTTCTCATAATTGGTCAATTCCAGAAGCGGCGTATTTCCGATTAAATCGGTTAAATGCTTTGCAATCTGTGCCATGTCCACCATCCTTTCTAAACTCCTTTGGTAAACTTTTCCTTATCTTAAACCTATTTACCTACTTTGTCAATAGGTTTTTAGTAGATTTTATTTTTTCATTAACAAAAGAGGGCGATTCATCCCCAATTAAGGAGACAATCACCCTCTTACATTGTCACATTATGTAATAAAAAATGCTTCATAAGTATAGTGTACTTTTCTAAATAATATAATTATCAACGCCCGGATCACTATCTAACAAATCTTGAATTGTAATGTTGTCAAAATAATCAGTAATGAGTTTTTGTAATCCTTCCCACATCTTCAAGGTTTTACAATGAGCTGCCCTCTCACATTGATTCGGCTGACGTTCCAAACAGGCTACTGGTGCAAAAGGACCCTCTGTTACTTTTAATATACTTGAAACAGTATATTCCTCCGGTCTCTTGGTCAATCTGTAACCGCCACCCTTTCCTCTAAGAGCAGTCAACAAATCATTCTTAACCAACATAGCTACAATCGCTTCTAGATATTTTTCTGATATCTCCTGTCGCTTGGCAATATCTATTAATGGTATATATTCTCCAGTATCATGTTCTGCCAAATCCAACATTACACGAATCGCATAACGTCCTCTTGTCGAAATCTTCATATACACACCTCCATAACTCCTATATTGTTACAGCTTCGCACTTTTATTGCGTTATAACCTAATATTACCATAGGAATATTATGAATTTCAAGATTTATATGTAATAATCACTCCACATACTTGCATCTACATCTGTACAGCTATTTCGTATCATCAGCTTTCCTTCCCTCTTCATTCTAACCACACTCTTATGACCACCTTTCATATGGTCTATAAACAAGTATAAGTCAAATTTTGCCATTTCATCCTTAGGAAGTCTTACCGTGGTAAGCATTGGATTCGTATATTGCACCTGCTTGATATCATCACTGGATATAATACATCTTTTCATTTGGGGTGGTAGCACCCATTTTCAGTTAAGCACTCTCGATACTGTAGCAGGAGATACTCCTACTTCCTGTGCAATTTTCTCAATTCACATACGTTCCTCCTTTCCTCTCCTAATGGCATTCGCATTCCAATCTACCAAGCTTCTTACTCATATCACTTTTGCCTGACAAATGGCTGTACCTCTTTCCAAACAAGCTCACTCAATCCTCAGGCACTTGTTATGAATTTCGTCGTAAAACAATCCCCAAGAGATAAACCGTTTGAGTTTAACTCTTGGGGATATTAGGG